>CAIYZZ010000049.1 GCA_903930805.1 uncultured Rhodocyclaceae bacterium
ATCCTCAAGACCGTTGCCGTCAAGGCTCCGGGCTTTGGCGACCGCCGCAAGGCCATGCTGGAGGACATCGCCATCCTGACGGGCGGCACGGTGATCGCCGAGGAAGTCGGCCTGACCCTGGAAAAAGCCACGCTGAAGGATCTTGGCCAGGCCAAGCGCGTCGAAGTGTCGAAGGAAAACACCACCCTGATCGACGGTGCCGGTTCCGAGGATGCCATCAAGGGTCGCGTTACCCAGGTGCGTGCCCAGATCGAAGAGGCTTCCAGCGATTACGACAAAGAGAAGCTGCAAGAGCGCGTGGCCAAGCTGGCCGGCGGTGTTGCACTGATCAAGGTGGGTGCCGCCACCGAAGTCGAGATGAAAGAGAAGAAGGCCCGCGTCGAAGACGCGCTGCATGCCACCCGCGCTGCCGTTGAAGAAGGCATCGTTCCCGGCGGCGGCGTGGCATTCCTGCGCGCTCGCGCCAGTGTCTCGATCAAGGGTGCCAACCACGACCAGGAAGCCGGCATCAAGATCGTGCTGCGCGCGATTGAACAGCCGATGCGCGAAATCGTTGCCAATGCCGGCGACGAGCCGAGCGTGGTGGTGAACAAGGTACTCGAAGGCAAGGGCAACTTTGGCTACAACGCCGCCACCGGCGAGTACGGCGATCTGGTGGCCATGGGCGTGCTGGACCCGACCAAGGTTGCGCGCATCGCACTGCAAAACGCCGCGTCCGTCGCCGGCCTGATGCTTACCACCGACTGCATGGTGGCCGAGCTGGTCGAAGACAAGCCTTCAAGCGGTGGCGGCATGGGCGGCGGCATGGGCGGTATGGGTGGCATGGGCGGCATGGACATGATGTAATCGGCACAGCCGGTTACATCATCAGCGCCCCGCACGGGAAACCGTGTGGGGCGTTTGCTTTGGTGCCCGGAAAAGTCGGCTCTGGCAGGACGGCGTTAGAATAATCGGGCCATGAGAATACTGCTTGCCGAAGATGACCCCATGATCGCCGATGGTCTGGTGCGCGCCCTACGCAAATCCAGCTATGCGGTCGATCATGTCAAGAGTGGTGTGGAAGCTGATACGGCGCTGGCCTCGCAGCGGTACGATCTGCTGATCCTCGATCTTGGTCTGCCCAAGTTGCCGGGCATCGAGGTGTTGAAGCGTCTGCGCGCGCGCAAAAATGCGCTGCCGGTATTGATCCTGACGGCACAGGATGGCCTCGAAGATCGTGTGCGCGGCCTCGATGCTGGCGCCGATGATTACATGACCAAGCCCTTTGCCCTGCCCGAGCTTGAAGCCCGCGTGCGTGCGCTGACGCGACGTGGCACTGCGATGCCGAACCGCATCGAATTCGGCTGCTTGAGCTATGATCAGGGCGAGCGTGTGGCACGCTGTGACGATCAGATCCTCGATCTCTCCGCGCGCGAGTTGGCATTGCTTGAAATATTGCTGCTACGGGTCGGGCGCCTGGTGAGCAAGGATCAACTGGTCGACCATCTGTGCAGTTGGGGTGAAGAAGTCAGTACCAACGCCATTGAGGTGTATGTGCACCGCTTGCGCAAGAAGCTCGAACATACGCAGGTGCGTATCAACACCATGCGCGGGCTTGGTTACAGTCTGGTGAAGCCTGACGCAATGCATGACGCCGCTGCCTAAGGTGGCTGACGCCAAGCTGGCTGCCGACAGTCAGCCGGCCGAGCCGCATTCGCTGTTCGGCGAGATTCTCGACTGGATGCTGGCACCGCTGCTGTTCCTCTGGCCGATATCTATCGTTGCCACCAATCACGTTGCCAACCAGATTGCCGACCTGCCCTACGATCGGCAATTGGGTGGTCATGTCGTCGCTATTTCACGGCAAGTGGAGGTTCATGGCACACGGATCAGCGTGAATCTGCCCGGCCCGGCGCGCGATATGCTGCGCGCCGACGAGGACGACACGACCTATTTTCAGGTGATCGGATCACATGGCGAACTGGTGGTCGGCGACAGCGACATTCCGCGGGTCGAAGTCCCCGGTTCGGCAGAGGACGTACAGACGCTTCGTTTTCGCGATGAACGAATTCACAACGAGGAGACGCGCGTCGCCTATCAGTTTGTGCCCACAGAGCCCGGGCAGCCGCCCGTGCTGGTGCAAGTGGCCGAAACCCGCCACAAACGCGAACAACTGGCGTCACGCATCATCTCGGGCGTGTTGCTGCCGCAATTCGCCATCATTCCGCTGGCGGTGACTCTCGTCTGGCTTGGGCTGACACGAGGGTTGGCGCCGCTGAAGCGCTTGCAGCTACGCATCCGCCGTCGTCGGCCGGACGACCTGTCGCCGATCAACCTGCGCAATGTGCCGGAAGAATTACGTCCGGTCATCGCGGCCTTCAACGACATGATGGCGCGGCTGGAGGACAACCTCGAAGCGCAACACCGCTTCATTGCGGCGGCGGCGCATCAGCTAAAAACGCCGTTAACGGGGCTGAAGACCCAGACCGAGTTGGCCCTGCAGGAAACCGACTATGTGCAATTGCACGACTATTTGCAGCGTATCGCCGGCGGTGTCGACCGTGCCGCTCACCTCACTAGCCAGTTGTTGCAACTGGCGCGGGCCGAAGCCAGCCACGAAACAGCGCACGACAAGGAGTCGGTCGACCTGGAGAACCTGGTGCGCGAGGTGACTGCCCATTGCGTGCCGCGCGCGCTGGCACGCAATATCGACCTCGGCTTCGAAGAAGCGGGGGCAGAGATGATTATTTTCGGGGTGCCTTTGCTGCTGCGCGAGATGATCGACAACTTGGTCGACAACGCCATCAAATACACTCCGGCAGGTGGTCGCGTCACGGTACGTTTGCGTGCCGCGCCGGATCTGATACTGGAGGTTGAAGACACGGGTATCGGTATCGCCAAAGAAGACCGGCCACGCGTCTTCGAGCGTTTCTACCGCGCCTTGGACACGAATGCAGAAGGCAGTGGCCTTGGCCTGGCCATCGTGCGCGAAATTGCCGATTTGCATCGGGCGAGCATCGCCGTGCTCGACAATCCTGGTGGGCGCGGGACGCTGATGCGTCTAGTGTTCGATAACGCGCAGCGTCAGCGAGAGGACCCGCGCGCGGTGTGAGATGCGGCACTTGTAAGTTTTATGTCATGTTCGCGGCGAATCATCCCGAAAGAGACTAAAAATAGCGGGGGGCAATGTCGTGCGGCTGACTGACAAGCATCGGGAGTATTGGCATAAAAATCTCGCGATCACGTCAATCTTGCTCGTCATATGGTTTGTCGCCACTTTCGTCATGGGCTGGTATGCCCGCGAACTCAACGAAATCACTTTTCTGGGGCCGCTGGGCTTCTACATGGCGGCGCAGGGGTCGTTGGTCATCTACGTCGGCATAATTTTGTTTTACGCCCGCTACATGAACAAGCTCGACAAGGAGTACAGCGTCCACGAAGGGGACCTTGAGTAATGGCCGCGGGGCAAACCCATTCGCAATTTGTCAGTAGTTTGAGACGCTATTACAGTTTCTACACCGGTGGTTTCATCGCCTTCGTCATCGTCGTCGGCATCCTCGAACAACTGGGCGTGCCGAACAAGATCCTCGGCTACCTGTTCCTGTTTTTTACAATCTTGCTCTATGCCGGCATAGGTTTCATGTCGAAGACGGCAGATATTGGCGAATACTATGTCGCCGGGCGGCGGGTACCGGCCTTTTTCAATGGCATGGCGACCGGCGCTGACTGGATGTCCGCCGCCAGCTTCATCGGCATGGCCGGTACGCTCTACTTGTCCGGTTTCGACGGCTTGGCCTTTGTGCTGGGCTGGACCGGCGGCTATTGTCTGGTGGCCCTGCTGCTCGCACCCTACCTGCGCAAGTTCGGCCAATTCACGATTCCGGACTTTCTCGGCGCGCGCTTCGGCGGCCACCTGCCGCGTTTCATCGGCGTGGTGGCGGCCATCGCCTGTTCCTTCACTTATGTGATCGCGCAGATCTACGGCGTAGGCATCATCACCTCGCGCTTCACCGGCCTCGAGTTTCAGGTCGGCGTGTTCGTCGGTCTGGCTGGCATTCTGGTGTGTTCCTTCCTCGGTGGCATGAAGGCAGTCACCTGGACGCAGGTGGCCCAGTACATCATTCTGATCATTGCCTACATGATTCCGGTGGTGTGGCTTTCTGTGAAGCATACTGGTGTGCCGATCCCGCAGATCGTTGCTTATACCGATTCACTGCCAAAGATCACGGCGCTGGAAAATGCGTTCAATGACAAGACCACGCCGAAGGGTGCCAAGGAGGAAGAGGTACGTGCCATTTTTCGCGTGCGCGCCGCTGCTGCCGAGATCAGGCTGGCTGCTATGGAGAGCGGCAAGGAGGTCTACCTGGCTGAGGAGAAATCCAAGCTGACGGTCAAGCTTGTTCAACTCAAGGCTGCTCATCCGCCCCCCGATTCAAAGCTGATCGAAACGGCAGAAAAGGCGATCAGAGATTTTCCCACCAACGTTACCGCAGCCAGGAAAATCTGGACCACGGAAAAAGGTTTGAGCGCTCGTGCTGCACCGGTCAAGCCACATACCGAGGCCTTCGCTGCCACCGGCAATACGCCGGACGAGATGGAGAAGAACCGCAGCATCGCCAAGAAAAACTTTCTGGCCCTCATCCTGTGTCTAATGGTGGGTACCGCTGCGCTGCCACACATCCTGATGCGCTACTACACCACGCCTTCGGTGCATGAGGCTCGCGTTTCGGTGTTCTGGTCGCTGTTCTTCATCTTTTTGCTCTACATCACTGCACCGGCGCTGGCGATCCTGGCCAAGTACGAGGTGTATAGCAACCTGGTGGGAACCAGCTTCGCATCTCTACCCGCCTGGGTCAGCAACTGGGCTACAGTCGACAAGACGCTGATGAGCATTGCCGACATCAACAAGGATGGCATCGTGCAACTGGCCGAAATCGTCATCGGCGGCGACCTGATCGTACTGGCAACCCCGGAAATCGCGGGTCTGCCCTATGTGATCTCGGGCCTAGTGGCGGCCGGGGGGCTTGCCGCCGCTCTCTCCACCGCTGACGGCCTGCTGTTGACTATCGCCAACGCTATGTCGCACGATATCTACTACAAGATGATTGACCCGAACGCCTCGACGATGCGCCGTCTGGCGGTATCGAAGGGCCTGTTGCTCGTCGTGGCTCTCTGTGCCGCTTACGTCACCAGCCTGAAGCCGGGCGACATCCTGTTCCTCGTCGGCGCAGCCTTCTCGCTGGCGGCTTCGAGCTTCTTTCCGGCGCTGGTGTGCGGGGTGTTCTGGAAACGCGCCAACTGGCTGGGCGCGGTGCTGGGCATGAGCTTGGGTCTGGGCATCTGCGCCTACTATATGTACCTGACGTATCCGTTCTTCGGCGTCAATGGAGTCAAGTGGTGGGACATCAACCCGATCTCAGCCGGCACCTTCGGCATTCCCGCCGGCTTCCTCGGCATCATCATCGGCAGCCTGATCTCCCCGGCACCAAACAAGGAGATTCAGGACATGGTCGACCATGTGCGTTACCCGAGCCTGGACGGCACGGTTTCCGAGGGCAGCGTGGGTCATTAAAACTGTCTTGCCGTCCCGCTAGCGCCGACTTTTTAGAAGGGCAATTCCGGAATGAATTTCATCAGATCGGCGCGCTCGGCATCATGCACCAGTTTCTTTGCGCGCTTGGGTTCGAACTTGACCAGTCGCTTGACGATGCCCGTCACGTCATCGGGACGGTTGGCATGATGGTAGGCCATGCCCAACTGGTAGAAACCCTCGCCACTCATGGGTTGCAGTTCGACCACTTTCTCCAGCACTGTTACCGCCTCGGCGTGCTGGCCCAGGCGCGCATGTGCCAGCCCCATGCCGTACCAAGCCATGTCCTGCGTGGGTACCAGGCGCACCGCTTCGCTGAAGGCGGCGATCGCCCCTTGTGGCTTGCCCATGTGCTCGCGCACGTAGCCGAGGTTGAACCAGGTGGCACCGTCGTCCGGCGTCAGGGCCAGCGCCGCCTCGAACCATTTTTCCGCGACCGCGAAATTCTGTTTCTTCGCGGCAATCGCCGCCAGATGGCGTGCCGACTGCACATACTGCGGGTTGAGGCGAAACGCCGTGCTGTAAGCTTCGAAGGCGCTCTCTTCGCGGCCGAAAAAATGCAACAACCAGCCGCGGGCATAATGCCGCCAGTGTTCGTAATTCATGAGATAGACCAACCCGGCAATGGAGACAGAAACATAGCATGAGCCAACCCGAACTGCTCATCCTCGGTGTACTACGGGCGCTGGTCGAAGTATCCATGCTGTTTCTGCTCGGCCAGGGCCTGCTGGCCCTGCTGGCCGGCAGCCGCCGGCACGACAACACCATGTACAAACTGTTCGTGATTGTCACTGCCCCGGTATTGAAGGCCATGCGCAAAATCACGCCACGGCAAATCATCGATAAGCATCTGCCCTTCATTGCCTTCGCCGTGCTGTTCTGGCTCTGGATCGGGTTGGCGTACGTGAAGAAAGTCTATTGTGACGCCAACCTGTTAGAGTGTTTTTGACGGACAGGCTGACTACATTTATAATCCGACGGTCATTGTGGCCAGTTAGCTCAGTTGGTAGAGC
>CAIYZZ010000050.1 GCA_903930805.1 uncultured Rhodocyclaceae bacterium
GATGCACCGCAATGAGTCAGCAGTAATTAGCGTAGGTGCCTGATGACCATTCTGGATCATCAGCATAAGTAACTGACGCGTAGCCAACTTATGAGGATGGCCACAGGGTTACCCACAGAAATAGTGGATTACCTCAACAACATCAAACAAGCAACCGTAGCCCCCGACATTCGACCACCTTCCGTGTTAGCGATAACGTTCCCATAGGGAGCGTTACCTTCGCGTACCTGATTGCCAGTGACAGTGGCTATGGTTTTGCCGTAGGAACTGTTTCCCTCATGGACTCGACCATGCTCGTCGACAGTGGCAACCACTGAACCATAGCTGGAGTTGCCTTTCCGAATCTTGTTACCGTCCATGGTGAAGATCACCGGGCCGTAGGATGAGTTTCCAAGCCTGACCTTGTCACCGGTAACAGTCATGGCGACTTTGCCGTAGGAGCTGTTGCCTTCACGAATCCGCAGCGGGGTTTCGGCAAGTGCAGGCACAGCAACAAGTAGGGAGAGCAGGAAGAGCATTTGAGATGTGTTCATGCCGGATAAAAACGCGGAAGGACACGGAAGGATGACACCAGATCAATGAGCATTAGTGGCCTTGGAGGACTTCCAGCCTAATGCAATAGAAGACGGAAACCGTCGTGCCTTTCCCCAAGACAGCATTGCGGTTCAAACACTTCCCTGAAATGTCCTAGAACTAAAGTCATATGCCTTTCGCTCAATATACAAATGGAATTGGAAAGCGTAGTCTGCTTCCATACATATTCGAGCGAATTAGTCATTCAGGGAAATCGCCGTGGCCGCCGTTTTGTCGATCGAAAAAGACCGTGTTGTTGTTAAGGAAACACTGAACAAGCCACCGAGAATTTCATCGGCGGCGACGACATGAGACGAAATGACGAAACGAGAGCGAATTTCATCGCTGGAAGCCCCCTGGGAAGTTGAAACTGGGGGTGTTCCCCCATTTTTCGCTCATGCCAGACGCACCTCTCCCGTCAGTGGTCTGCCGTGCTTGAGAATGTTGATCGCTGCCAACATGGCGAATGTGCGGTTGGCGTTGTTCGCCAGGCCGCGATAGCGTACCTTGGCGAAACCCCACAAGCGCTTGAGGATCAGGAAGGGATGTTCGATCTTCGCCCGGATGCTCGACTTGCGGCGGTTGGTCTCCTTATCGGCATCGGTCAGGGGGGCGTTGCGGTACGCTCGCTGGTTGGTGAAGTCCTTGGCGCGAGGGGCAATCATCTTCAATCGCTCCCGCTGCGCCTTGCCCCGGTAGGCACTGTCACCGTAGAACCGTGTCTCATTGCCGTGCAGGAGATTCTCCACCTGATGGCTGTCATGCACGTTGGCCGCCGTCACACTGGCACTGTGGATCAACCCGGTCTGGCTATCAGCACCGATATGGACCTTCATGCCGAAATACCACTGGTTGCCTTTCTTGGTCTGATGCATCTCGGGATCACGGGTCTTCGCTTCGTTCTTGGTCGAGGGCGGGGCGGCAATCAGCGTGGCATCAACGATGGTGCCGCCGGATACCTTGACACCGTTGGCCTGCAACAGGGCACCGACACGGGCGAACATCGCCTGGCCAAACTCATTCTTCTCCAGCAGGTGCCGGAACTTCAGCAGGGTCGTGGCATCCGGGATCCGTTCCCGGCCCAGATCGAAGCCGCAGAACTCACGGAACACGGGTATGTCGTACAGCGCATCCTCGCAGGCTGCATCAGCCAGGTTGAACCAGTTGGCCACCCAATACATGCGCAGCATCCGCTCCAGCCCCACCGGCGGACGGCCGTTGCCAGCCTTCGGGTAGTGCGGTTCAATCAAGGCACACAACTCCGACCAAGGCATCAGTCCATCCATCTTTGTCAGAAACTCCGCCTTGCGCGTCGGCCGCGCATGCAACTCAAAGCCCGTTCCCATCGCCAGTGTCTGTTGCTTCATCTTGTCATCCCCCAATCTTGTGACCGATACCCCTCGTCAGACAACATGACATGCAAATCGTTCACGCCAGTTGGAACTTATTCAGTGTTTCCTTAACGTAAGCGACAGCTTGGGCTACGAAGCCTGGGAGGTATTACGTGACGCGCGCAACCAGGCCGAGACAACACACCTGCCCTTGTGCGTTGATATCGAGCAATGCAAAATCAGAGAAGGCGGCAGAATGGCAGGAGATACGGCAAGCCCCGTGCTGTCATGCATTGAGAATGAGGCCGACACACTTGAACGTCTATTATCCAACGCGCAAATAGACTTTCACAGTGAAGTGATCTGCGATCAAACGCAATGTGAGCACAACCCGCAGTGTTTGCAGGATGTGCAGAAAACATTAGGGCGCGTGCTTAAGTTGGCGAACGATCATTTGATGGCTGAACAGAAAGCGATAAAGCCGCTGTGTGATCGTGCACGATACGAGAGTCACTGCGCTGAACACGGTGAGATGATGGGGCTAGTTCACTCCGCCATATCCATCTTTTGTCAGACGCAATGCTGCCACAGTGCCTTTCAGCAGATCCGGAAGTTTCGCACTTTATTTCAGCAGCACAGAGAGTCTGCTGACGCAATGTTTGCTGCTACGCTAGTCAATTGTCGTGACTAACTATGCATCTATCTGTGAGTCTAGGATTTTCATCGCGATGCCCCACGTAGTTTCCAATGTAGAAAAATCATCGCGACGTTGGGATAAGTCATCCGTTCCCTGGATAGATTCTGCTAGTGTCTTGTCAAGTCGGGCAGCAGCAGCTTGTAGCTCAACCAAACCTATGGTCCCGGCCCCTCCTTTCAGCGTATGAGATAGTCTCCGTGCAGTTGTAAGGTCGTCTTGCTCCAATGCGGCACCAATCTTGGCTACAGTATCGGTGTTGCGCTCGCGGAATAGACGCAGAAAACGCTTAAGAACAGCTTGGTCACCGTTAAAGTTAGCGAGAGCCATAGCGAGATCGAATCCATCCGCAATTGCAAGAGGCAATGATGGGGGAGGTCCTAGTGGAAGAGCTGACGCTAGCGAGGCGGAGTTGTCCGGCGAATGTGGGGGAGACTGACGGCTTGCTGCCAGCCATTGAACGAGCATGGCATAAAGGATATCTGGCAGGATTGGCTTGGTCAGGATGTCATTCATGCCGGCAGCCTGTACGCGTTCCCGTTCCTCGGCCATGGCATGGGCGGTCAGGGCGAGTACCGGCAAGTTTGGCAGGCGCTCTCGAATATGACGGGCAGCAATGTAGCCGTCCATCACCGGCATCTGCAGATCCATCAGCACCAGATCGTAACTGCCCACCTCAACAGCTGCCACTGCCTGTTCGCCATCGTTGGCAGTCTCAACGGTGGCGCCGGTGATCGCGATCAGCTCGCGGCCGACCTCGCGGTTGAAATCATTGTCATCTACCAGAAGAATGCGTGCGCTCTTCAAGTCTGGCACGGTTGTTTGTGCGATAGCAAGCGGAGGGAGGCTGGCATGCCCACCCAATACGCTGATCATGGCGTCGTGCAGAGAGGAGCGCGAAATAGGCTTGGTGAGAAATGCCTGAAAGTCACCTTCGCAAGCCTGGGTCCGCGCCACCTCCGGTTCGTCGCCGGTAATCAGGATGATGGGTACGCCATTACCGCTTGTGCGAATTTGGCGGGCGGTAACCAAGCCATCCAAATCAGCCATGTGCCAGTCGAGCAGGATGAGATCGAAATGCGTCCCCAATCGAAGCCTCTTTATAACCTCTTGGCCGGAGTCAACCGCTTCTACCCAGCATCCGAAAGCTTCCATGCCTCGGCTTAACAAAGTGCGCATGACAGCATTGTCATCCGCTACCAATATCTGCTTGCCGACGAGAAGCGAACGTGCCGTCGTTTGTGCAGGCTCGACTGCGCCTATGCCGAAGTGTGCGGTGAAGCTGAAAGTAGAACCAACTCCGAATTCGCTCTCGACGCCGATCATGCCACCCATGTGTTCCACCAGTTGTTTGCTGATGGCCAACCCAAGCCCCGTCCCGCCAAATCTTCGCGTCGTAGATCCGTCAGCCTGAGTAAAGGCAGTGAATAACTTAGCCTGCTGCTCAGGGTGCATACCTAGGCCGGTGTCGCGCACCGCAAAACGAAGTGTTATGGAGGTGGTGTCCGCATCGTCGGCAACGATCGTCACTGGTTCTACGGTCAGACTGATTTCGCCGTGCTCGGTAAATTTCAGGGCATTGCCCGTTAAGTTGATGAGAACCTGGCCCAGCCGCAAGGGGTCGCCCAGTAAGTGGTCTGGTATGCCAGGCAGGGCGCCGATGACCAACTCCACACCCTTTTCACGTGCCTTGAGGTTGAACAGGTTGGCGATGCGGTGCAGTACCTCGCCCAGACTGAATGAAACGGATTCCACCTCCAGCTTGCCGGCTTCTATCTTGGAGAAGTCGAGCACGTCGTTGATGATGCCCAGCAAGGATTGGCCTGCACTGTGAGTTTTTTCGACGTAGCCGCGCGCGCGCGTGGGCAGATCATCAAGTGTCAGGCAGAGGTGAGAAAACCCCAGCATGGCGTTGATTGGAGTGCGGATTTCATGGCTCATGTTGGCCAGGAATTCCCCCTTGGCCTTCGCGGCTTCCTGTGCGGTGATGAGCGCGAGTTCCAGTTCCTGCTGTGCCACTTTTTGCGTGGTGATGTCACGGATCACGCCGATGAAGGTACTGCCTGAATCATCAACTATCTCGTTGACGGAAAGGTCAATAGAAAAATGACGGCCGTCCTTGTGCCGGCCTTCAAACTCACGCCGCCTGCCAACAAGGGAGGTCTGCCGAGTTGTCTGGTACCGCTGCATATAGCCATCATGGGCGCTGCGGTGAGGCTCAGGCATCAGCAAGCTGACATTCTGGCCGATCAACTCTTCCTCCTCGTAACCAAACAGATCCTCGATAACGGCATTGACTGAAAGCACGGAGCCATGGGCGTCGATAGTCACTACACCATCGCGCAGGGTGCGCAAAATGGCGCGGCTACGTGCCTCACTTGCTTTCAGTTTGATTTCTTCCAGTTCGACAAGGCGTCGCGAATTTGCGATGGATTTCGATGCATGATTCAGCGCCTGATTCAAAGCTTCCAGTTCGACGGTGGGATAGTTCATCTCCAGTATTTCGTCGCTGGGGACATCAATATGCCTTGAATAATCAGTCGCTCGGCTCAGTTGGCGCATTGGACGCCGCAGATAAAACAGGATTACCGCTGCACTGAATAACGAAGTGAACAGTCCTGTTGTTAAGTTGTCCAGCCAAATGTTCTCCCTCGCCTTGCGCACGGGCTCCAGGCTGTATTCGACGCGTACCCAGCCAATCACATTGCCCGCTCGAATCGGTTGCCAGATCAGCAGTGACGATCCTTCGATAATGGGATCAACAATTAATGAATCGGTTTGTGGAGGCAGGTAGACCTTGCCGAAACGCACTTCCCCTTCCTTGTCGGGAGCTGCCACGACATCCGCCAAGGCTTGTCCGTTCGGTTTGATGATCTGGAGCGAGAGAATGCCGGGAAACTTGACCGCTTGCCTTACCAACTGCTCGAGGCTGTCGAGTTCTCCTTGAACAATGCTGGAAGAAGCACTCACGGCAATGTTGCCGGCTAGTGCCAGCGGCTGGGCCCTTAGCTGATGTTCAAGAAAGTCAGCCTGCTCGTTGGCAGTATGGACCGTATAGCCAATTTGCGAGATGAGCAGCGCACCGACGACAAGCAGTGTCAACTGTATGGAGAAGCGGCGCGGCAAGAAGCGTTTCAACGGGCCCATCCGCTTCAATCCTGCTCGATGACGATATACCTCTCCAGCTTGAGCCGCTCCAGCGGTTGGTAGTCGCGCGCGTAGTCAGCCACGATCGGCTCGGCCATCTGCACTGCCTGGAGGAGTGGTGCCGCCGTTGCGTCCTCGCGCAGCTTGAGAATGGCCGTCATTACAGCCTTGCGTTGTGTCGCGGAAACGCGTGGATGGGCAGACAGAGGATGCGGTGCCACACCCGGCGTTTCGAACAGCACGCGCAGTTGCGCTCGCACGGCATCCGGCTCACGCTGAAAACTGGTGTTGACCGTGCCACCTGCAACCGCCTCGCCCTGGATGACGTGGCGAACGACATTGGTATGGGTCTTGAGGTAGGCAGGCTCGATCTTTACGTTCTCCTGTTCGGCAAGCAAGGCACGCATGTAGAGAGATGCACCGAAGGCATTCGGAGAAGGAAATGCGAGCTTGCTACCGGCCAAATCTTTGGTCGTTTTGACCGGGCTGTCCTGACGCACCAGCAAAATGCCGGTAAGTTGCCGGGTATCGCGCACCAGCGGAAGATAGCCGGCGGCGCGCTTCGCCATGACTTCGTGATAAGGATTCATGAAAGCAAGGTCGGGAACACCCTTGAGTACATCCGCCTCGAAATCAGGGATGCGTTGATATACCTTGAGCGTCAGTGGAACGCCACTATCGCGCGCGACCCGTTCCAGAAACGGCGTCCAGTCCTTGTGAATCTGCAACGGCGTGAACTGTGGCACCACGGCAACGACCAGAGGACGCAAGTCGCTGGTAGGTGGGGAGGGTAATGTCTGGGCATTGGCGGCAATAGCCAACAATGAGAGTGCCAGCCATGACAACCGAAAAAAACGTGAAAGCATCACGATAAATATTCCTTCAGAACAATCTCATGGTATTCGGGATTTACTCACAACGTGTCAGCCGGGGTTGCCGTCACCACCACCACGTTACCGCAACCCTGATACTCGATGCTGGGGAATGCCAGCTGACGCGCCATGGCGATACCTCGACCATGGGGGTCGAAGGCGCGAGCGGGATCCATTTCAAGGTAATTCTTCCAATCAAAGCCTTGGCCCTGATCGCGGATAGTTATGCGTAGACAGTCGGGTTCGCGTCGGTATTCCAGTTCCGCCCAACGACTTCCTAGTTCGGGATCGCCGAGACGGCTTTCGATTTCTTTGGCGAGGAGTTCCTTCTGTATTAGTTGAGTCTTTTCTGCATAGGTAATGCCGAGGTTACCGTGCTCCACCGCATTGAGCATCAATTCTGTCAGACCCAAGGCCATCATGCTTTCATTAGTACCGAGATGCGCGATGACGCTGGCCAGGCGGCGGGCCGCATCATGAGTGCGAAACCGATACGTGGCCGATGTCGTCATGGACAGCACGGCCTGCAGTTCCTCGCTCAGTCGGACCAGATCGCCCTGGCTAAGCCTGTCGGCCAGTGCGGCTGCGACGATTTGCCTTAGAGCATCGCCGCGATATGGCTTGGATAGGTAATACCAGGCTCCAGCAGCCAACCCCTCAGCGACCTCGTCGGGGGTGTTCGCAGCAGTCTGCATGATGATCGGCAGATGCTTGAGGAGCGGATCTGCCTTGCAGAGTCGCAGTACTTCCATGCCATCCATGATTGGCATGAGGCGGTCAAGAATTACCGCATCGAAGCGATCGGGCGCATCGGTAAGTTGTCGCCAAGCCTCCTGGCCATCCTCGGCATATACTAAACTGTGGTGCTGGTCCTTAAGATGCTCGGCAATCAAATCCAGATTGAATGTATCGTCATCGACTACTAACAGGCAAGACACAGGATTACCCTCTCTTTAAAGGTGCGTTACTTCGCTAACTTGGTACCTGATTCCAGGTTGGACCGGATAGCCGTTGAAATGGTGCCCCGCCTGCAATAGCGCCTACCCTCGATTTCCAGTTGGATTACTTCTTCAGTTGCCTGTCAAAGTCAGCCATGATCGACCCGGTATCCTCAAATTCGGCAGTCAGAGCCTTGTACACTTCGGGATACTGGCCTAGCGGGCTTTTTTTTGCTGGCTTATCGATCCATCCGGCGGCACTGCGTAAGAGATACCCGATGGCAACCCCTATAACGATGCCAAGATTGTTGTCTATCCACAGGTCTTTTGCAGCTTCCACGTATTGATACATAAAAAGTCTACTCCAGTCGGTTCCGGGGTTGAATGATAAACCGTGATGATCGAATGGCTAGGTCCGCATTGGCCTCACGTCAGTGATTTCATAGAAAATCCGCTGCTTTGGTTTATGAGGGCTTTTGTCAGCGCACGTTTTGGTGATGAGATCGAGGAGCTGAAGAAAGCGTAATCTCGACTGTCATCGGTATTGTTGATCTGGAGAATCGAATGACCAAGGGATACTGGATAGGGCGGGTTGATGTTACTGATCCGGATGCATACAAGAACTACGTAGCAGCGAATGCAGAACCTTTCAGAAAATATGGGGCGTACTTTCTGGTCCTGGCAGGACCATTTGAAAACCCGGAGGGTACAAGCCGGTCGCGCAATGTCGTGATCGAGTTTCCGACGTACCAGGCAGCACTCGATTGCTGGCAATCACCGGAATATCAGGCAGCAATGCAGCACAGGATTTCGGCGGCAACCATTGATCTGGTCATCGTTGAAGGTTATGACGGGCCACAACCTGAGTGACGATTTCTCCCTGTGCTAGCCTCAATCACGCGAAGCAAGCCAATCGGCCAATGCTAGCGACGGTCGCCATCATAACGCCCGTGTCGGGAATAGTCGCCACGATGGTGATAATTGTCCCCGTATCCGTAACCCCTATCCCGATAGCCGAAGTCTAAAGGGACGATAGCGCAGCCGCCTAGCAGGCTGGCAATGAGTATCACAGTGATGAAACGTGCCATATTGGTCACCATTTTCTTTGATTGATAATGGCTTAACGCTTCAGGCTAACTCCCCGTTATCTGGAGGTGTGTAAGACTTTGTATCACAAACCTGATTCGATCAGGCGCAGCAATCTCTGCGTCACTCAGAGGGGAGCGAAGAAGCCTCAGGGGGAAGCCCGTGGGGATCTTTTGCATTAGCTGCTGCTGGCCCAATTGAAGGGTCTGTCATCGCCCCAGGGATTGTTGCGTTAGACCCTTTTATTGAGGACAGCTTGGGGTATGTCGCATGGCATCCATTGTCAATTGGTCGATCGCAGGTCTGATGGTCATGGGTGGCATTTATCTCCACCAGATGGACACCGATGCACAGGTGGCCTTGGCGGAATCGCGTCGAGTTGAAGCCGAAACCCAAGACAGACTCCGTAGGGTTCAGGAAGGTCTCGACAAACTGGCAATGAAACGGCAGGCATTCGAGGAGAACAGCAACCAGCGTCTCCAGCAACTGGCCGAGACCGAAACCCGGATTCGCAACGAAACAGACGCAGCCACTGAGGCAGAGAATCGTCATGCCGAGTTGCTCCAGCGGCAGAACGATGAAGAAAGACAGAGGATTGTCCTGCTCCAGCGACAGCAGGAAGACCGCCTGCGTCAGGAGGAACTACATCGTGTCCAACAGGCAGAACGACTAGCGGCGGCAGAAAGCCGTATCCAATTGGCCCAGCAAGCGCTGGTCAATTCACAGCGGCATGAAGTTGTGCGACCCATGACTGTCATCTGGGCGCCCCATCCCCAGCCTGTTGTTTTTCAGGATCACCACCAACACCATCAAACAACCTCTCCAGCCAAACCGTCAGTCACCCAACCGCCCGCATCAAGACATTGCGAACGCAATGAACATCATGGATCTGGATCGAGGCGTAACGATTGCAATTAGCCCAACTCCTTGATGACCATTCTGGATCATCGTCATAAGTGGCTGACGCATAGCTAACTTGTGTGGATGGCCACAGGGTTACCCACAGATTTTGTGGATTACATCAACAACATCAAACTAGCCGCCGCCGCTCCTGACATCCGCCCGCCTTCCGTGTTGGCAATCACGCTTCCATAGGAAGAGTTACCTTCGCGTACCTGATTGCCAGGGACAGTGGCTAGCCTCCAAGTTGAATCGCTACCTGATAGAGTCCTTGACGATATCCTCAACGAGGTCCGCCACTTGTTTTACGCTGTGGGCAGGAGGAAACTTGCGGTAGGCAATGTAGGCCGTGTCTGCCTCCCCTGGCAGCGAATAAATCGAAATGCTATAAGGGCACAAGACGATTGCATTAGAATCAGTTTCCATGACGGCTCGTGACACCTTGGCGCTACAGAATTCGATGACTTCGGCGTTCTGATAAATTCTTTTGTCACTTCCGATATCTCGTCCCGTACGCTCCAACATACTTCCGACATGAGCTGTGGTGTTGATAACAAGCCCTTGGCTCTGAATGGCCAATACAACACTGGTTTTGACGTCGTCAAAACTTCTATTGACCTTCACCACCTGAGCGTAGTCACTTTGTCCCGTCGCAACTGCTGCAAGAAAGAAAAGAATCACGCCCCCAAATATTCGGTTCATCACTTACTCCTCTTCTGATAACAATGCATTGTGGCTATATCGGACAGTGAAAATATTTTGCCGTTGCGCATAACGATACCCATCAAGGCTTCAGGTAGACGAATCCTTCCTTTGCCTGTAGCCGGACAATCTCGACGACACCCGCCGGAACAATCCTAGCATCACTGAGTACCTGCTTGGGATCAATGCTGCGACTTGTAAGGGTATTGTTGCAAACTCGAAAATCAACGCCAGCTAGAGAAAGTTCGTCAACAGTGTTTTCAAAAGCATTGCCATTCTTGTCCTTCGCACCTTTGAGCAGGAAGTCGATGCCGGGACCATAGCCAACGACTACGATCTTGACAGTAGGATCACCGATTAGATGATTTCTGATGTTGCGAAGGCCACTCGATGCCTGTTCAAGGCCTTCACTAAAGTGGTAGACGACCTTAATCGGTCCGTCGGCGAACGCCGTCGTGGCGACAAACAGGAGCAGCAGGGCCAGACGACGAAGGGATGCAAGTACATTCATAACTTTTCTCCAATAACTTTATGGTTGCGGTCGGATGAAACAGGATCAGGTAATACCCGAATTGTCCTTCATGCCTGTCAGTTTTGGTGCATTAAGCCGGCGCGCAGCAACAGTCTTTTTTCGCGCAGCCAGACTCATTACGGCCTAATGACATATTGAAAGCCGAGTTCGATCGCACACCCCCAATTGGGGTCGGCCAGTGTCCATCGATAGACTCAATTGTCCTTGGGTGCAGCCACAGGATCGACCCCTTTACTCAGGAAATACGCGACTAATTCACGATCATGCTTATCGATGTGATCGATTAGCCACAACTGTATGAAGTTCGAAAGCCCGTCCGAAATGTCGTGGTCTTGTGCGCGTTGACTGAATATCTTAAGTTGATCAGTCAGATGGCGATGTTCCGACACATGGGCGTCGGTCTCGGAAAAGGAGAGAAGACGCATCAAGCTCTCTTCCACCGCGAAATGAATCCGAGTTTCTAAGTCTAGTTCCGCCAAGATTGCATTCACCGCGTAGCCGAAGTGCTTATCGGTTACGTTCCTCAGGCGTTCAAGCAGAGAATAAAGTCGCTTGTGTTGTAAGTCGATTTCGGCAATACCGATCTCGAATTCAATGGGTAGTAAGGAGGGATGATGAGATGTCATTCTTTGTAAGAGCTAACTACAAGAATGTGCGCATTATATCGAAGGGTATAGGTGCAACCAGTCCCGCCCAACCCCTACCCACAACGGCTCAATGACGCATGTAAGTACAGCAGCAACTTTCCATCACATAGCAACCTACAGCCCTACGTTAATCAGACAACTCTCCACGAATGCATAACGGTAACTAGGCAGTCCGGTAGATTTGCGGCCACCCTCAGCGCAAGCCCGAGAAGTTGAACGTGCCGCCCTGGTTGAGAAACTCCAGGTTCAGTTCGCCGTTCGGGGCCAGTTGTTGCAGGGAGAGTGCCTGTGCCGATGCCTTGGCTTGCGCCTCGGTCAGTTGCC
>CAIYZZ010000051.1 GCA_903930805.1 uncultured Rhodocyclaceae bacterium
CGGTCGCGCGTGCAGTTCGAATCCTGTCCCGGTCGCCAGTGTCATCTGCTTCATCATTCCTGCCCTTGTGTGAATACCTCGCTGTCTGACTCCATGACAATGAAATCGTTCACTCCAGTCGATACTTATTCAGCGTTTCCCAAGATATTTCAGCTGAAACAAAGCATAGCTGGGAGTTGTTCCCTCGCCTTCATGCTTCCGCCAGAAGTGACAGAATTGTGAAATCATTGTACGAACAGTTGTTGCGACAAAAACCCAACCTTATCTTCAAGCAGCATCATATCGATGAATGCTGAAGAAAGCCTGACAGAAACATCAGGCTAGTCTAAACGCCAGCCATATCTTCGGTGGCAAGTCACAAACGCCCATACCCTCTGCCTGCCGGTGGAGGAAGCTGGTAAGACGCGTCCTGAACCAGGAACTTAAGGGGATACAGCAGCTAACCCAGTCTATTTACTAGCTTTCTGCTTACTTATATACCGCCCCAACTCCTCCATCATTCCACCCAAGTTTTTTGCCTTGAGTGCGAAGGCTTCGTCTTGTTGCTGAGCTGTAAGCACTTGATCATGTGGGCCAGTTACAACCGGGTGCTGCGTAGCTACGACGGCTAGAGGCATTGCAATCTTAACTTCATTATCGATATAAGCGGTGCTTGACCACTCGGCTAGTACAGCATGATCCCTTACCTCGTCGGAAAGTAGATTGAAACCCGTTGTGTAATCGCGTTTTTGGTTTTTAACGCCAAGGAGGGGCATCAGTGTCGGGATAACATCCATATGATTAGTCATTCCGTCATAGACAGAAGGTTTCATTCCCGGAACCCAAAGGACAAGCGGCGTACGTGTCTGCTGATCAGTGAAGGCGGAATTGTGGCCCCATCGCCCGTTCTCCATGAACTCTTCGCCGTGATCGCCAAGCATCACCACAATCGTATTATTCAGAAGATTATTCTTTTTAAGGTAGTCGAGCACCCGTCCGAATTGACTGTCCAGATGGTGCACCGAATTGATATAGCGGTTTTTGATGAGATGGATCTGGCTTGCCAGTTGCTCCCGGCTCAGGGTGAAGTAATTAATATCTTCAGGGTAGGGTGTGCGAATTACACTCTCGGGCGGGAAATAGTAGCGTGCGTGGGGCGCCTCAAAGAACATGAAAGTAAAAAATGGGCGGCTCTTGTCGCGTGTATCGATGAACTTGAGTAGGCTGCCAACATTCTGCTGGTCCTTCTCCCAACCCTGAGCACCACCGGGAATTTCATGCAACTGTTCTGAAGGTACCTGACTGAAAATAGTCGAATCGAATTCAGGGTATGAAAACTTGGCACTGGTATAAAAACTCATCTGATAGTTCTGATCTTTGAGCACGTCAATGACCGGAGCCCCCTTACGCTCTGCCAGCATAGGGAACCAGTAATTCCCTGGAATGCCGGTAAACATACTGAACACACCGACGCGCGTCCCGTTGCCACCGCTGTAGTTGTGCGTAAATCTCTTTGCGGTTTGTGCAAACTCCCAAGTATTGGGCATGATTTCTGTGTCGAGCATATCGGCACGCAATGACTCGGACACCAACCAGACGATGTTGAAGGGCTTGGCGGGTTTGTCCACTTCCAGCGGATTTAGCGGGAAGTTCATATTTCCTTTGACCAACTGGAAGTCCTTTTTTCGATCAACCTTGACCCCAAGCTTGCTGAAAAAACCACGAGCCGACAGTCCCAGGTAATAGGGCACCTTTTGGGTTAGTGAACTAACACTGGTCACGCCCGTCGCAGTGCTGTACGCAAAAACGATGCGTTCTGCGACAGTGGTGAATGCAAACAGAACCAGCAGGCTCACAAAGAAGCGGCGTGGTACCCAGCGCGGTTCACCGAATTTCCGATAGACAAAAAGCGTCACTGCCAGAAGCACGGCTTGCAAAAGCAGGAACGCCAAGGCGATCGCGGCAAAGGTAAGGTTCGAGGCATCACTCGCCCCCAACGATTCAAGGCCACCGGGGGTAGCCACCAGGTTGATCACGAAGCTATTTACGAAAATCCCATAGAGCGTATAGAGCTTGGCATTGGCGTAAAAAAACAGCGTAGTTATTCCCGTGCTCATAACAGCAAGGGGATAAAAGACCATTTTGTGCCCATGTACTCGCTCACGGTGAACAAGTTTCCCGGCCAACCAGGTAAGGACTATCGCTGGAACGAGGTAAATCAGGCCATAGGTCAACCAAACAGCAACTGCAAAAGCAAGGACCAAATCACCATCTGCTTGTGCGGATGAAAAATCGATCCCGTCCCACGTAATCGCAAGAAGCACGAAATAGGTCAGAAAATAAAAGTAGGTTAGAACACGGCGTAATTTGTGTACTGATAGCAAAGGAGGATCTCCAATAAGTCATGAGCGCCGCAACTCCGCGTCGCTGGAGAGTTCGCAAAATCGTTAAGATAAAGCAGGTGCGAAGATGGGGATGGCGAATATAGACGTGGTTCTCAGAAACGAGAACATTTTACGGTTGGCGATTCTACGGTTGGGGTGGAAATGCCGATAAGGGCCAACGTTGTTGTAACAATTTGAAAGTACTTGCACAGCGATATTTTGGTTGTGAGCTGTTTCGTCAGCTTTTCTTCAGCATTCGACAATATGATCCGTATTGATAAATGACGTTCATCGGTATTTATGTGATGGCATTGGTCTGCTCACTTGCCGCTAAAGCCTGCCAATCTAGTCGATACGCGAAGGTAACTCTTCCTATGGAAGCGTGATCGCCAACACTGAAGGCGGCAGGATGTCAGGGGCTGCGGCGGCTAGTCTGATGCTGCTAAAGTAGTCTCATCCACAGAATCTGTGGATAAGCCTGTGCCCTTCTGCATAAGTTGGCTACGAGATTGCAACCGAATCCGGGTATAGGATATGTCCCAATTTCAAAAAAGCATCTACGTGGCGATTCCGCTTACAGAACGTTGCTAGATTGTGACAAAGTAGTACCGAAAGGAACTGCAGCTTCTTTTCGATGGCGGGATGTTGATCAAGTGAGGGGAACGAATGAAAGTGAAATCTCTGCAAGCTCCACTGCTGAACTACTGGGTTGCCAAGTCCTTGGGGCTCAATCCTGTTGCCGATCAACGCGGGGAACATACGATTAGTGTCGCCAATAGCACGACTGGTGAACTTGAATCGTACCAACCGACAATTGATTGGTCACAGGCGGGGCCCATACTTGCCGCCGAATGGTACGAACTGGAAACCGTGATGATCGAATGGCTAGGTCCGCATTGGCCTCACGTCAGTAATTTCATAGAAGATCCACTGGTTTGGTTTATGAGGGCCTTTGTAACCACACGCTTTGGTGATGAGGTCGAGGAACTGATTTAAGGGATCGGCACACAGCCCACTCAGCCTCGATTATCACTCGCGCTCTTGTGAATCGATCCTGATACCGTCTGTCAGCGCATGAGAAAAAACCCAATCCGTATCTTGCTGGTCGACGACAACACCGTGACTCGTTCGTTGCTTCGGGGCATTTTGCGGGGCGATGAATATGAAGTCGTTGGCGAGGCCAGTGATGGCGGGCAAGGCTTGGAACTCGCCTTGCGCCTGCAACCTGAAATCATCTGTCTCGATATTGAAATACCCGGCACCAGCGGACTGGATATGCTGCCTAAATTACGGGAACAACTGCCCAACACGGTGGTGTTGATGGTGACTGGCCACACCGACCGTGAAATGGTACAGGCAGCGGTCCAAGGTGGCGCTGCAGGATATATCATCAAACCCTTCAATGCCGCCAAGGTTCTGGATAACCTTTCGTCTGCACTGAACAAGGTTCGCGCGAGACTTTGAGGGTCCGGCTTAGGTTTATCGGTGGTTGTTCACCCTATACCTTTGCACAGGATTAACAACCACAACGTAACGATGGACAATCCGCCTATAGCTCAACGGCTGAAGTTACTTGCTGGCAAAGAAGCTATGGCAAGAATTTTTCTCATCAGGGGTACAAAGGTAAGTTGCTACTATTGACATAAAGATGAGAATCATTATCATCTGATCGAGGCAGTCAATTCTTCTTACTGGAGTCCGCCCTATGCTATCCATTCGCCCCGCCCTCGTATGTGCAGCCTTGCTAGTCTTGCCGTTTGCTACGCAAGCAGCCGATCCCGAATTCTCAATACTTATCAGGAACCACAAATTCGATCCTGCCGAGCTTCACGTTCCTGCCGGGCAGAAAATCAAACTCGTTGTCCGGAATGAGGACAAGACCGCCGAGGAGTTTGAGAGCAAGCCACTCAAGCGCGAGAAGATTATTCAAGGCGGGACCACAGTGATCATCGCCCTTGGTCCCCTCAAGCCGGGCAGCTACCCCTTCGCCGGTGAGTATCACGAGGACAGCGCCAAGGGCGTGATCATCGCTGAATAACGCGCATCCATATTGGAGTCTGCAACATGATTGGTTCCGCCATCATCGTATTTCGTGAAACGCTGGAAGCTGCGCTGATCATCAGCATCATTGCTGTGGCCACCGTGGGTTTGCCTCACCGTGCCCGTTGGATTACGGTGGGTGTCGCCGGTGGCGTCACCGGCTCACTGGCGGTCGCAATGATGACGGAGCACATTGCTGAGTTGGGTGGCGGCATGGGGCAGGAGTTATTCAATGCTGGCGTCCTCGGTATGGCAGTGCTGATGCTGGCCTGGCACAACATCTGGATGGCCCGCCATGGCATGCAGATGGCCCGAGAAGCCAAACAGATGGGTAGCGATGTTTATTCCGGGGAACGCGAAATCTCCGCGCTGGCGATCGTAATTATGTTGGCTGTGTTGCGTGAAGGGTCGGAAACTGCTCTATTCCTTTACAGCCTGCTCCTTGACGGTGGCCAGAGTATTCAAAGTGTGGTGGGTGGTGGGCTACTTGGCCTTGGGGCGGGTGCGCTGGCAGGATGGGGACTGTACGCTGGCTGCGTGCGCATACCCGTGCGTTGGTTCTTCTCCGTCACAAGTGTTCTTGTGCTGATATTGTCTGCCGCGATGGCAAGCAACATGGCGCGCTTTCTCGTGGCCGCAGACGTGTTGCCGGCCTTGGCCGACCCGCTCTGGGATAGTTCCGCGTTACTTGAACAATCCTCTCCCATCGGCATTCTGTTGCATTTGCTGATGGGGTATGAGACACAGCCGCTCGGGATTCAAGTCGTGGCCTACGTCACGACACTCACACTTATCGTGATGGGAATGTGGCACTTCCGGATCAAGCAGAAAACGCCACCGTTGATGGCCAATTTAGCTGAATCGACTGCCTGATAATTTTATCTAGGCTGGATAAATCTGAGACAAAGACCTTTGCTCGCTTAAAGGTGGATTAGGGATTTGTTGGCAGCCGCTTAGTGCACTCTAAATAGTGGGATTGATCTTTCGCTTGGCCGATTGCAACAGTTCGCTAATGACAGCTTCCGGATGGTGTAGTTCGGCAACTCATCCACAATTTCTGTGGGTAATCCTGTGGCCATCCTCACAAGTTGGCTACGCGTCAGCCACTTATGGTGATGATCCAGAATGGTCATCAAGCACCTGGGCTAATTACTGCTGACTCATTGCGGTGCATC
>CAIYZZ010000052.1 GCA_903930805.1 uncultured Rhodocyclaceae bacterium
ACACGGAGGAGCGCATCATCGCTACCAGGGAGAAGCTTGCCGCCTATATCCCCGAGGGAGCACACGTCGGCATTCAACTGAGCATGGAACAACTCAGTGAAGCCATCATGACGCACAATGCCTCAAAAAAAGCCCCGGGGAAAAACCTGCTAATGCCCAAACCCAAGCTCGATCGTCACTTCAAGGTGGAAGGCCGCTGGCGTCGGGTCTCAGCAACGCCCGGGCGGAAGTTTTGAACCACAATGCCGAGGCCTGTTTCTGTCCCCCCGACAACCCAACCCGTGTAACTCCCCGCAGTTTATTGTCTGGCATAGCGCCAGTGCAGGCTGGGTAGTCGCTCCTGTGATGTTTATTTCATTCCGCCTTAACGGCGATCAAAGGTGACCTTTTGGCCAAACCAAATTACCAATTCGAGAAGCGTCAAAAAGAATTAGCGAAAAAGAACAAGAAGGAAGAAAAGCGTCGGCAAAAACTCAAGGACAATACTGGCGCAGAGGGCGTTAGCCAAGAGGTATCTGAGGGGGTGATATCCGGTGATGACTTGCCCGGCACCGAGAAACATTAACCTGGGCCTGCTGGACAGAGTAGCGGGGAGGTTTATGCCGCCACGGGGAAATGTTGTGAAACTATAGTCTTTAGAGCACGCTCAATGCGGAAGTTTGGTTGCACCTGGAGCCAGGGTAAGCACTCGGCAAGGTTCAAGGCAATCCCGACTTTGTTTTCCATCGTGATACGTTGCTCACACAGGCGCTGTAGCTCGGCTGCGCACTGTTCCTGGATGCTTTCTGCCGGTGCCAGTTCGCTGACAACCAGTGCGACGGCAAGCAGGTCTGACTGATGTTGTTCAGAAAACCAAGGCTCACCGATAGCTGTCAGGGCCACCAGGGCCGGTAATTCTGTTTTCACTCTGTTCTTGATCCCAAGAGGAAGAACGCTTGTCTGTTTAGAACTGGGCTTGCGCATCGAAATCTCCGGCAAAGGATGCCGCCTTACTGAGTATGGCGGCAAGATTTATCTTTATTGTCGCTTCGAAATATTTTTCTGGGTGCTTGGTATCATCAAGGCAGATTTCGTGCCATGAAATCAGATAAGAGGTGACTTTCATGACCGCAATGATCCGACTCATGTTTGCCCTGACGCTTGGCGTCTGGATAGTGGTTGCGCCAGCGGAAACGGGTCGCCAGACACAAGCCCGAGCAATGATGCCACCGCAAAGTCGCGTACCTGATAGCAAGCAGCTCGAGAAAGAGTTGCAGCAACTAACCTGGCAGCAATTCCGGATGGTTATCGAGGCCATCCCGAGATTGAAGGCTGATGTGGAAGCACACGGCCCGGCCGGATGGCAATACGTCAAAGCGAAATACCCGAGCCATGCCTGGAAGAAAAATATCGATCGGCTCGATGACAACGAAAAGCGCCAGCTGGCCCGTTTGATTCTGGATGCCAGAAAATCCAGGTAGCCCCCGTTCAAGAAATGCGCCGGATTGAAGTAACTATATCAGAGTGATATAGTTACTGACATGCACATCATCTCGCTCAAAATGCTGCGCAACTTCTGGAAGAAACACCCGGAAGCCGAGCAGCCATTGCGGAACTGGCATGCCGTCGCGGAGCATTCGCGTTTCACCGACTTCGCCGATCTTAAGCAAAGTTTTGGCAGTGCGGATTACGTGCCGCCCTATACGGTGTTCGATGTCGGCGGCAATAACTTTCGAGTCGTTGTCATCGTTCGCTACGGTGACGGCAAGATGTTTGTGCGCTGGGTAATGACCCACAGGGAGTACGACGACTGGTGCAAGCTCTACAGGAAAGGCAAGGTGTGATTATGGGTGCTGTGACAGAAAACTTCGATATCAAGACGCTGCAGAAAACTTGGACGGCTTTTGATCGCGTTGCTCATCTGCGTCCGATTCGCAACGATGAGGAATACGACCATACCGTTGCCTTGATGAACAATCTGCTCGATATCGTCGGGGACGGCGAGAATCATGCCCTTTCCGGCCTGCTCGACTTGGTGGGTGAACTGGTGGAGGATTACGATGCCGAGCATTTCGCAATCGAGGCATCAGATCCCAAGGAAGTTTTGCGCTACCTCATCGAGACGCGTGGCCTCAAACAGGGCGATCTGGCCGAGGTCGTGCCGCAGAGCAACCTGTCAGCCATTCTTGCCGGCAAGCGCAAGATCAGTGCAACTCTGGCCGGCAAGCTGGCGAAGTTCTTCAACATCAGTCCGGCAGTCTTCGTGCCGTCATAAGCCAGTTGACGCTGTGTGGGTTATCAATACCAGCAGGGCTGCGCCGTAGCGTTCGGCCTTGGCCTGGCCGATGCCGGGTACGTCGAGCAGTTCATCGGGACTGACCGGTTGGCGCGCGGCGAGTTCGTGCAGTGTCTTGTCGTGCAGGATCACATAGGCGGGAACGCCTTGCGCTTTGGCCTGTTCGGCACGCCAGGCGCGTAGCGTCTCGAATAACGTTGCATTTCCGTTTGCGGGAGTTGTCGACATGGTTTTGTGCCGCTCATTTCGCCATCCTGTCAGTGCCGACTTTTTGCGTTGCCGCATGGTCTGCCGCCGCAGTTGCAAAATGGTTTCACCCTTCAGTACCGGGCGGGCAGCGTCGGTCAGCTTGAGCGCGCCGTAGGCTTGCGCGTCGGCATGTAGCAGGCCGCCGGCGAGTAATTGGCGAAATACTGAACGCCAGCCATTCTCGTCGAGGTCGGTGCCGACGCCGAAGGTGGGCAGGGCATTGTGGCCGAACTGCGCCATGCGTTCGGTGACTTTGCCGCGTAGCAAATCAATGAGGTGACCGGCACCGAAGCGCTGGCCCGTGCGCAAGATGGCGGACATGGCCTTCTGCGCAGCCACGGTGCCGTCCCACATTTCTGGCGGTTCGATGCAGGTGTCGCAGTTGCCACAGCGGCCATCCATGATTTCGGCAAAGTAAGCGAGCAGGCGCGTACGGCGGCACTCTGCCGTTTCACACCAGGCCAGCAGAGCGTCGAGCTTGCCGCGTTCGATGCGTTTCTGTTCTTCGCCAGCTTCCGATTCGTCGATGCGCTGGCGGTGGATGACAACGTCGTTCAAGCCATAGGTCATCCAGGCTTCGGCGGGTTCGCCGTCACGTCCGGCGCGGCCGGTTTCCTGATAGTAGGCTTCGAGACTTTTGGGTAGATCTAGATGGACGACAAAACGCACATCCGGTTTATCGATGCCCATGCCGAAGGCGATGGTGGCAACCATCACGATGCCGTCTTCGCGCAGGAAGCGTTGCTGGTGGTGCGTGCGCATCGCGGTGTCGAGGCCGGCGTGGTAGGGCAGGGCGGCGATGCCTTGTTCGCAGAGCCAGGCGGCGGTTTCGTCAACTTTTTTGCGCGAGAGGCAATAAACGATGCCGGCTTCTTCCGGATGAGTGGCAAGAAAACCAAGCAGTTGCCGGCGCGGATTGTCACGTTCGACGACGGTGTAGCGGATGTTGGGCCGGTCAAAGCTGGAGATGAAGACGCGTGCGGCATCGAGGCCGAGACGGGAGAGAATTTCGCGGCGCGTCAGTGCATCGGCCGTCGCGGTCAGCGCGATGCGCGGCACGGCGGGATAGCGCTCGTGCAGGATGGAGAGCTGGATGTATTCGGGGCGAAAATCGTGGCCCCACTGCGAGACGCAATGCGCTTCGTCGATGGCAAAGAGGGCGATGCGTCCATCCGCGTCGAGGCGGTCGAGGATATTGAGGAAGCGTTCGGTGAAGAGCCTCTCGGGTGCGACGTAGAGTAGGTCGAGATCACCGGAGAACAGCTTTTTTTCCGTATCCACCACAGCGGCGAAGTCGAGCGTGGAGTTGAGGAAGGCAGCGCGTACGCCGGCCTGGCGCAAGGCGTCCACCTGATCCTGCATCAGGGCGATGAGCGGCGAAATTACCACGCCGATGCCCGGCCGCAACAGTGCGGGAATCTGGTAGCACAGCGACTTGCCGCCACCAGTGGGCATCAGCACCAGCGCGTCGCCGCCACTGCTGATGTGGTCGATGATTTCGGCTTGCGGGCCGCGGAAGTCCGGATAGCCGAAGATTTGCCGCAGGAGGTCGAGTGCGCTCACAACCTGTGGCGTTGATGTGCCCGCTGTACCTTCGCGTAGGCCTCAAGCAGGCGCTGGTGCATGGCACAACCTTTGAGGCCGCTACCTGGTGCTGCGATGGCAAAAAAGCGCTGTTCGCCTTCGAGCAGGGCTTCGGCCTGTTCCACCACGTCGGCACCGTAAAGCTGGCGTAGTGAATCGCCACAGGCATCGGTGCGCTCCGCGTCGTCGAGCTGGATCAGGGTATCGATGCAGCGATAGACGAGGCGGCGGCCGGGGTTGATCTGCTCGAAATGCAGGATCCAGCTAAGCCCTTCGCGGATGGCTTCCTCGTCCCCGCTGGCGAGTGCCAACAAGGTTTTGAGCTCGCCCACACGCAAGTCTTCCCAGAGTGTGCCGGCGTCGGCTGCCAGGCCAATGAGTGCGGGAACCGGGCGTTGGTCGTCGATGCTACTTTCGTTCAGCATGTCGAGCAGGTTGGCGCATTCGTCGTCGTCGAGTTCCGGTAGTTGCAGGATGGCAGCGCGCAGCGGGTTGCCGACGCTGTTGTTCTCCCATGCCAGGTCATCCACCGGATAGATCTCCGACATGCCCGGTACGAGAATGCGGCAGGTATAGACGCCGAGATGCTCGAAGTCGGCGACGTAGATGTCGTGGCCCATGGCGTGGATGCGTTCGATCAGCCAGTTGCAGTCGTGCTCGGTCGCCGCATCCGGCGTGCTGAAGTTCCAGTCGCAGAAGTCGAAGTCGGGCGTGTCGCCGAGGTAGTTCCAGTGGAGGATGCCGCTCGAGTCGACGAAGTGGATTTCGAGATTAGGCGCGCTGGCGATCTCATCCAGGTCGAAACCCGGCTCGGGAAAACCGCCCAGGGCATCAAGCGCACGGCCCTGCAACAGCTCGGTGAGCGCGCGTTCGAGTGCGACGTCGAAGCGTGGGTGGGCGCCGAAACTCGCGTAGCAGCCCTGATCCTGCGGGTTGAGTAGTGTGACGTTCATCACCGGAAATTGGCCGCCCAGCGAGGCATCCTTGACGAGGATGCCGAAGCCGGCGGCACGCAAGGCTGCGATGCCGGCAGAAATATTCGGATAGCGCGCAATGACGTCATCAGGTACGTCTGGCAGGCACAGCCCCTCGGCGATGACGCGGAACTTGATGTGGCGCTCGAAAATTTCCGCGAGCGCCTGGGTGCGCGCCTCGGCCAGCGTGTTACCCGCTGACATGCCATTGCTTACATACAGGTTGCCGATGATGTTGACCGGGAACCAGACAATCGCGCCGTCCTTCTGGCGCACATAGGGCAGGGCGCAGATGCCGCGATCCGCGTTGCCGGAATTCAGGTCGACCAGCGCGTCGGCGTCGATGCCGCCCTCGGGGTTGTAGAAGTCCTGCAGTTCCGGCGTGAGAAGTTCGCGCGGCCAGCTGTTGTCGTCCGGCAGCGGAAACCATTGCTCCCGTGGGTAATGCACGAAGTCGCGCTTGGCGATGTCCTCGCCCAGGTAATAGTGCGTCCAGAAATAGTTGCAGGAGAGGCGCTCAAAGAATTCGCCGAGCGCACTCGCCAGCGATGCCAATTTTGTCGCGCCCTTGCCGTTGGTAAATAAAAGCGGGCAGTCGCGGTCGCGCACATGCACAGACCAGACACCCTCGACGGGATTAAGCCAGGAGCGTTCCTCGAGATGAAAGCCGAGCTGCGCCAGCTTGTGTTGCATGGTGGCGATGGAGGTTTCGAGCGCGGCATCCTTGCCCGTGATGAACGTTTGGTGGTGCATGGGGAATCCGCCGAATCGCTGAGAGATAAGGCGGCGGATTATAGGGTGCTACTTCATGGAGATTCGCGCCGTCTTGCCAGCGCCGACTTTTAGCTTGACCTATCGATCTGTTTGTTATTGGCGGCAGTCTCGCCTATGATTGCGCCATGCCGACAATAAGCGATATATCCGTACCTGCTGTTCCACAAGCCGTTCGATTGGTACTTGATCGCTTGGCTGAGGAGTTGCCGAATGGTGCGCGGGTGATCGTATTTGGCTCCCATGCCGAAGGAACCGCCCGAGCCGACAGCGATATCGATCTTCTGATCATCGAACCTGAGGTGACAGATCGTGCTGCTGAAATGATTCGACTGTCTGCACTGCTTGGCCGGCAGCTCATTCCGGCGGATGTCGTCGTTATGAGCAGCGAAATGTTTGGTCGGCAGCGCGAAATTCCCAACACGTTCGCCTGGCGTGTTGCGCGGCAAGGCATCGAGTATGAATTCGTCCACTGACTATGCGGTTGCCTTGCTGGGTAAAGCCCGTGATGACGGCTATGTTGTTCGTAGCATGTCGGCTGATGCCGCTGCACCGAATTGGATCATCGGTTTTCATGCCCAGCAGTCGGTTGAAAAATCGCTCAAGTCGGTACTGGCAAGGCATGAGATAGAATTTCCGAGAACGCACAACCTCTCGATGCTGATCGAGTTACTGCGGATTCACGCAATCACCCTGCCGCCAGATGCCGATGATCTCGCCCGCCTGACACCGTTCGGCGTGGCGCTACGCTATGACGATACTGTCGGCG
>CAIYZZ010000053.1 GCA_903930805.1 uncultured Rhodocyclaceae bacterium
CGTCCAGGATGGAAAGATCATCCGGGTCATCGAGCATGTCGCGGACGAAGCTCTGGTCGATTTTGAGCATGGAAACCGGCAGACGTTTCAGGTAAGTCAGCGAGGAGTAGCCGGTGCCGAAATCATCCAGCGCGAAACTTATTCCGATCATTCGACAAGCATCCATGACTTGCGATACATGGGCCAGATCTTCCAGTGCGCTGGTTTCCAGCACTTCTATTTCCAGGCAGTCTGGCCTGACATCGGGATGTGCTGCCAGGATCGTGCGCAGGCTCTCAACAAAGTCCGCCTGCTGTAACTGGCGAGCACCCACATTGACACTGACGGAGATATCGAGCCCTTGGGCATGCCAAAGGGCAATCTGTGTCAGGGCCGTATCGATAACCCACGCACCAATCTCTATCGCCAGCGGATGGTCCTCGATCACCGGCAAGAACACGACTGGCGGCAACAAGCCTCTCTCCGGGCATTGCCAGCGGATCAAGGCTTCGGCACCAATCACCGCTCCCGTGCGCATATTTACCTTGGGTTGGTAATGCAGCACGAATTCGCCTTTGGTCAGGGCGTGGCGGATGCGCTCAAGGCTTTCGTGGTGACCACGGATGCTGCTGTCCTGTGCGGCGTCGAAAACGTGGTAGCGGTTCTTGCCGGCCAGCTTGGCCTGATACATCGCCTGATCGGCCTGGCGCAACAGCTGATCGGCATCCACATCCTCAAACGGGTAGAAGGCAACGCCGATACTGGCCGAAACTTGAAGTATCAAGTCACCCACATGCACTGGCTGTGAGGCGGCATCAAGCAGGCGGTTGAGCATCGGCACGCTGTCGGCCTCGTTCTCCAGATCAATCAGCACGGCAACGAATTCGTCGCCGCCCAGGCGGGCAAGCGTGTCGCTTTCGCGCAGAGCCTGCTTCATGCGGGTGGCCAGGGCGATCAGCAACTCATCGCCGGCGTCGTGCCCGTGGCGGTCATTGATGGCCTTGAAGCCATCGAGATCAAGATAGGCCACTGCCAGCAGTTGCTCACGGCGCTGGGCCTGAGCCATGGCCTGCTTCAAGCGGTCAGACAGCAGCACCCGGTTAGGCAGGCTGGTCAGCGCATCATATTGGGCGATATGTTCGAGATGGCGCTGATGTTCCTTGAGCGCGGTAATGTCGGAGAACAAGGACACATAGTGCCGTGCTTGACCGTCGGCATCGCGCACCGCGCTGATGGTTTGCAATGAGGCAAACAACTCGCCATTCTTGCACCGGTTCCACATTTCGCCGTGCCAGTTGCCACTTTCCATCAGATCGTGCCACATCGCCGCGAAGAACTCATTGCCATGACGGCCGGAATTGAGAATGCGGGAATTCTGGCCGATGGCGTCGTCGCGGCCGTATCCCGTGATGCGTGTGAATGTGTCGTTGACGTCGATGATCGTGCCGTCGGCATCGGTGATGATAATTCCTTCGCGGGCATGGGTGAATACACTGGCGGCAAGGTGGAGCTTTTCCTCGGCCCGCTTGCGATCGGAGATGTCCGTGTAAATCCAGATACTGCCATCGGTTGGATGGGCGGGATCGATGGCGCAACCGTTCAGCGCGCCCCAGAACAGGCTGCCGTCCTTGTGACGTAGCAGCAGTTCCTCGCTGTAGCTCCTGCCTTCTGCCAGGGTCGCATAGGCCCGCTCGCCGACTGACAGGAAAGTTTCGTGCGTATCGTAAAGCCGCGCGGAGGATTCACCAATCATTTCTCCGGGCCCGTATTGAAAAATTTCCTCAAAGCGGCGGTTGCACGAAATGATTTTCCGTTGCTTGAGGAAGGTAATGCCGACCAGCGCGTTACGCAGGATCGTCTCGTTTTCCGCCAGCAGGCACCGGGTTTTCTCCTCTTGTTGCTTGCGCTCGGAAATGTCGCGCACCATGGCGACAATCCGGTCGGCGTTGCCGATTTTGGTCAGGCGCAGGTTGACCTCGACCCAGAACTGCTGGCCATCCAGGCGCTGCGCCAGCCAGTCGAAGGTCTGCGGACCTTCCTCCCGCGCCAGACGCATTTTTTCCGTGGCTTCAACTAAGGTGAAAGGCTCGACATTGGCCGAAAAATGATCATGCATGGCGCTCAATGCCTGTTCGCGGGTGCACCC
>CAIYZZ010000054.1 GCA_903930805.1 uncultured Rhodocyclaceae bacterium
AGGAGGAGGGTGGCCCGTGGAAAGGGCGCATCGCGCTCGGTGCGGCTGCCGTGAAGTCCGGTGGCCCCTTGCCGTCGCATGGTGTGCTGCTCGCCATTGCGCAGCCCAAACTCGATGTCGACGCCTGGCTCAGTGTGCTGAACGGTATGAATGACGGCAATGCAAAATCTGCCGCGCCCTTCCCGCTTGCTGCCATCGATCTGAAAAGTGCGGAACTTCAGGTGCGGGGGCGGACGATTCACGATCTGCAGTTGACCGGTACGCGCAGCGACACGGGGTGGCGTTTTGGCATCGACAGTCGCGAGGCGCGCGGGCAACTGACCTGGGATGGCAGGGGTGCCGGACGCATTGTCGGACGCCTGGCGCACCTGATCTTGCCGGCAGCCGACAAACCCACTGCGGCGTACGCTACCGACCCGGCCGATGCCACCCAGGAGATGCCGGCGGTCGATCTCGTCATCGACAAATTCTCCCTGCATGACATGGTGCTGGGTGAAGTGCGCGTCGCTGCCGAAAACCGCGAAGGTGCCTGGCAAGCAAAGCTGGGCGTGAAGAACGACGCGGCCAGGCTGAGCGGCGAAGGGCGCTGGCGCCCCAGCATTACGTCGCCCGAAACGGCACTGACTTTCAAACTCGACGTCGATGACGCAGAGAAATTGCTGGTGCGGCTTGGCATGCCCGACGCCATGCGGCGTGGTTCGGCGCGACTCGAAGGAGACCTTACCTGGGCCGGCGCGCCATTCGCTCTCGACCTGCCAAGTCTTTCGGGCCATCTCAAGATCGATGCGGAAAAGGGACAGTTCAAAAAACTCGAACCGGGTGTTGGCCGATTGTTGGGCGTATTGTCACTGCAATCGTTACCTCGGCGCATTACACTCGACTTTCGCGATGTCTTCAGCGAAGGCTTCGCGTTTGACAGCATTGCCGGTAGCGCCAGTGTCAGCCGTGGCCTGATGAAAACCGAAGGCCTGAGTATTCGTGGTCCGGCGGCCAAGGTTTTGCTTGTCGGGCAGGCCAACCTGGTTGCCGAAACACAGGACCTGACAGTGCGTGTTCAACCGGCCGTGGGTGAGAGTATTGCCGTGGGTGCGATGATCGCCAACCCGGTGGTCGGTGCGGTAGCCTGGGCGGCGCAGAAGGTACTGAATGATCCACTCGATCAGATATTTGCCTTCGAGTACGCCGTCACTGGCGGCTGGAACGATCCCAAAGTGGAAAAGCTCACGCGCAATGCGCCGGAAAAGAAAGCGCCGCCGCCATGACCGCAAAATTTCGCATCGCCGCCATCCAGATGATCTCCTCGCCGGATGTCGCGCCCAACCTCGCCGCCGCCACACGCCTGATCGCAGCAGCAGCAGGGCAGGGCGCGCAGCTGGTTGCGCTGCCCGAGTACTTTCCCCTCATCAGCCCCAACGACGCCGACCGGCTCGCGGTACGTGAAAATGACGGTAGCGGCCCGATTCAGGATTTTCTTGCCGCGACGGCCGCGCGGCACGGTGTCTGGCTGGTCGGCGGCACCTTGCCGCTGACGGCGGACGATCCGACGAAGCAGCGCAACGCCTGTCTCGTATTCGACCCGGTCGGCCGACGGGTAGCGCGTTACGACAAGATCCACCTGTTCGGCTTCCAAAAGGGTGATGAGATTTACGATGAAGCAGCCACCATCGAAGCCGGTGTGCCCGAGCCGGTTGCCTTCGCTGCGCCTTGTGGCCGTGTCGGCCTGGGCATCTGCTATGACTTGCGCTTCCCTGAGTTGTTTCGCGCACTGGGTGGAGTTGATTTGATCGTGCTGCCTGCCGCCTTTACCGATACCACCGGCCGCGCCCACTGGGAAATCCTGTTGCGCGCTCGCGCCATCGAAAATCAGTGTTACGTGCTGGCGGCGGCGCAAGGTGGCCTGCACCCGATTGGTCGGATGACACACGGCAACAGCATGGTGATCGACCCCTGGGGTGAGGTGATCGCGCGCATCGACAAGGGGGAGGGTGTGGTGGTGGCAGAACTCGATCCGGTACGCATTACCGAGGTCAGGGCGAGTCTGCCGGCCCTTCTGCATCGAAGACTGTAAACTCAAAAAGTCGGTGCCAGCGGGACGGCACCTCTGGCAACATTTCGGACCCAACCATGACCATTGATCCAAGCAACTTGTTTCGCACGGCCGAGCAGCACCTGCTCACACCTTACGATCTGTCGGCCACGCAACTTTCCGGCGTGTTCGGCGAACTCTTCGGCCACCGACTGGATAGCGCCGATCTCTATTTCCAGTTTGCCCGCTCGGAAGCCTGGAGTCTCGAAGAAGGCATCGTCAAGTCCGGCAGCTTCAACATCGAGCAGGGTGTCGGCGTGCGCGCGATCAGCGGCGAGAAGACGGCTTTCGCCTATTCGGACGAGATCAGCATGCCGGCGCTCCTGGGCGCCGCGCGGGCGACGCGGGCGATTGCCAAACAGGGCGGCGCGGGTCGCGCACCACGCCTGGCCGGGCGCGGCGTGCCGGCGCTGTATGCGAATGACGACCCGATCGGTTCGCTCCCCGCTGAGGCCAAGGTCAAGCTGCTCGAACGTCTGGAACAACTGGCGCGCAAGGCAGATACGCGGGTTACCCAGGTGATGGCGCATATCGCCGGTAGTTGGGAAACGATTCTGGTGGCACGTTCCGACGGCCATCTGGCTGCCGATGTGC
>CAIYZZ010000055.1 GCA_903930805.1 uncultured Rhodocyclaceae bacterium
CTCCTCATGGCTGCCACAAATCGTCGGCTGGGCCACCCCAAGCCCCGCCTGTTGCGCACCGTGCGGGTTCTGGAATGACGGCCTCAACCAGCGGATGTGGCCCTGCGCTTCTTCGGCGCGGCGTTCGGTGTTGAGGGCGACGAGGCGTTCGAGGAGTTGTTCGTCGGCGGGCGAGTCGTTCCATCCATACGCATCAAGCACGGCGGCGTCGAGGTCGTCGTGCAGGCTTTTCAGCACCGCCACCAGCCCCTTTTCGTAGATGGCCTGTTCCTTTGTCGTCCTGTCAGCGCCGACTTTTTGCAGCACGTTGTAGAGGCCGGTCAACGTCAGTTCCTCATGTTGGGCGAGCACGCGCTTGCGGTGCGCGTCGAGTTGTTCGGCGAGGTCGCGGATGCGGGTTTGTTGTTCCGCCGTTGCAACGGGAAAGGGGAAGGTCTCGAAGCAGCGGGATTGGTTGTAGCGCGGCCGATCTTCAAGCGTGCCGCCCTGCATCAACGCCCAAACCAAATGAGTGCGGCCGGATAACACTCCAAGAACAAATGCGTCATCCAAAGCTACTGGAACCAGTCCCTGGTCGGGAAGAATCTCGTTGCTCTCGAACAGAAATAGACGATGCTTGGCCGTCATTGGTGTGACGATGTAGCGGTTAAGACCTTGCGCCGCAGTACGCCACTCGCTCCGCGGCTCAGCAAATATACGGAGAACTTCGCCGAGTCGATAAAGCTGTTTGTGACAGACGGCAAGAACTTAAAGAAAAACCGCCCGGAAATTTGGGCGGTGATTGATCGGGTGTTGCGGGATAAAACCTATGCGGGCTGATAGCGTCCGGGCCGTTGGCTTGCAGGAATGTCCTTGCTGGGCGGCCGCGCATAAGTGCGAAACAGGCACTTGCCGGAATCGTCCAGCTCGTGAATTTCATGGCAGGTTGCCGTCTCGCGCGTGGCCGGGCTGCCATCTTCCAGGGAGTACATCCACAACGCCACCGTGCCGCCGTTCGGGGTCGGGCCTGCGTATTTGTCCCAGTTCGGGCCGGATTCAATGATGCCTTCGTACATGGTTTTCTCGTGGTAATGGTTTAGCGACACTTCAACTATAAAGGAGCCTGGATCGGGATGAAATCGCGCTTCAGGCCACGCACCGAGACAAACGGCGCCTGCATCTGGGCGAGGATACCGTTCTCGCTGGGCATCCATCCTCTCCGCTTCTGGGCAAGAGAATCCGGGGCGATGACATCGATAACCTGACCGAATAAGGGCCAGCAGACCCATGCGCCGATCAAGTGATTTCCGGGGAGTTCCCTGCTGACTTTGAGCTTAGCTGCGTTACTCATCGCGAGTTCCATGAACGACTGACGGCAATCAGCTTATCTAACCGGTGGCTCAGAAACTGCGCCAGTTCAAAGCGTCGCCGTCCCGCCAGAGCCGACTCTTATGCGCGGGCAGAACCCGACACGCTTTGCAGTAACTGCTCGGCCGTCAGGATCGGCCGCGAGAATTCGCCTGCCAATGCAAGCAGATCGCCATCGCCAGTGACGAGCGCATCGGCTTTGCCAGCGAGTGCGAGTTGCAGGAAGGGCAGATCGAAGGCGTCGCGGCAAGCCGGCGTTGCCGGCGGCGGATCGGGGATGGTGACGGTTTCGCAGCAGGGCAGGTAGTCGGCCAGCAATTCCTTTTGTTCGTCAGGTGCCAGCTTGAACTTGGGATAGGCCAATACCCGGATCAACTCTGCCGCCGTGGCGCGGGAGACGAGCGGCTGAATGTGCCCGCCTTGCCACGCGTGGCGGAGCGGCGTCAAGCGACCCTGCGCAAACACCAGGGCCGACAACACCCGATTGGTATCGATCACTACGCGGGGCCGTGCTGGCCGTGGCGTCATTTGCTGCGTGCCCAGGCAACGGCGTCGTTGATATCGTTTTCCTGCAACCCCAATTCGGCGAGTTTGGCGCGCACGGCGTCGCCGCGCTGGATGCGCACGGGTGTCAGGACGATGGCGCCATTTTTGGCTTCGACATCGAAATACTCGACCGGGCCGACTGCGGACACGATGCTTTTCGGCAGGGTGAGTTGGTTCTTCGAGGTCAGTTTGGCAATCATGTTATTTCCTTTAAGTAAGGATTCCTTACTTTAGGCGATACTCGATTCAAGATCAAGGATGGCTGGAGTCGTTCTGCGCCGACTTTTTCATGTTCAGGCGGTCAAATCTGTCATTGATCGAAGTGCTGCTGCCATTTGCGGGAGGTGTGGAATACCCGCAGGATTTCTACGTTCTGCTCGCGCACGCGATACGGCAGGATGTAAGGAAAGCGCGTCACGACCAGTTCGCGCGTGCCAGGCACACGGCCAGGGCGGCCCATCTGCGGGTGGGCGGCGAGTATTTCCGCACTGGTTGTCAGGTGCGTAATGAATGAAGCTGCGCTTTGTGGGCTTTCCTGTGCGATGTAGGCGGCTTCTTCATCAAGGTTGCGCGATGCCTGCCGCAACCACTTAACCTGCATACTTGGCCTTCACGGCGGCCATTTCTTCATCGGTGGCAAAGTCGCCTGCGTCAGCTTCGATCAGTGCCTGTTTGATCTCGCCGATCTGCCATGCTTCAAGGTCGAGATAACGCTGAATCGCCTCGCCAGCCAGCCAGGATTTCGAGCGGTGCGTGGCGTCGGCCAGTTTGTCGAGCTGTTGCTTAACCTCGACGGGCACGCGCAGGGTGAGGACGGCGGTATCCATGTGATGACTCCGATGCGGTTGTATACATTGCATGCTAGCACGCCGTCCCGTCAGCGCCGACTTTTGTCGGGCGCTTCAATACCGGTCGATTTTTAAACGATCTTGCAGACTTCCTCGAAGCTCGGCCGCGGGCTGCGCGGGAACAGTTGCGCCGGGTCGCCGTAGCCGAGATTGCAGATGAAGTTGGTTTTGATCTGCGTGCCGGGGAAGAATTCGGCATTCACCTTGTCGGCATCGAAGCCGGACATCGCGCCGCAGTCGAGGCCGAGGGCGCGGGCGGCAAGCATGAGGTAGGCACCTTGCAGGCTGCTGTTGCGGAAGGCGGTGGCGTCGATCAGTGCAGCGTTGCCAACAAACCAGGATTTGGCATCGGCGTGGGGGAACAGCTTGGGAAGCTCCTCGTAGAAGGCCATATCCATGCCGAGAATGGCGGTGACGGGCGCGGCGGCGGTCTTGGCGCGGTTGCCTTCCATCAGCAAGGGTATGAGGCGCCCCTTGGCTTCCGGCGATTTAACGAATACAACACGCAACGGCCAGCAATTAGCGCTGGTCGGACCCCATTTCATCAGGTCGTGCAGTTCGGTGAGCAGGTTGTCCGCCACGGGCTTGTCTTGCCAGCCGTTGTGGGTGCGGGCGTTGCGAAACAGTTGATCAAGGGATGTGGCGTCGAGTTTCACGGGATTTCCTTCGTTGGGAGCTGCTCCCTAGTTTGCGGCATCCGGCCGAGTTTCAACCGGTGGTGCTCCAATTCACCCGTAAAATAAAACCATAGGATAGGGGAGAGGGTAGTGACATGGAACGTATCACCATTTCGCTGGATGAGCCGTTGGCGCGTGAGTTTGACGCGCTGATCGAGCGCCGCGGCTACCGGAATCGCTCAGAGGCGGTGCGCGATCTGTTGCGCGAGCATCTCGAAGCGGCGCGGCAGGCCGAATCTGCCGGCGGCCAAGGTGGCCATTGCGTCGCCAACCTTTCCTACGTTTACAACCATCACGCCCGTGACCTGGCCGAGCGACTCACCGCCTTGCAGCATGGTCATCACGACCTGACGGTGGCGACCATGCATGCGCACCTCGATCACGACAATTGTCTGGAGAGCGTCATTCTCAAGGGGGCGACTGTGGCCGTGCGCGCCTTCGCCGATGCGCTGACATCCGAGCGCGGGGTACGTAATGGCCAACTCAACGTCGTATCGGTCAATGTGGCCAACAGTGCGCACGACCATGGCTACCGGCCACGGGGCGGGCAGGGCAAGGCACACGCCCACCTGCACCTGAAGCCGAAAAACTGAATGGGTGTGCTCGCCCAACGTACCTGGCTGATCCTCTTTACGGCAGGTTTGACCGCCATCGGCCTGTTGCTGGCTGCCTTGTTCGTCGAGCGACAAAATGCGGCGGCGCATCGGGTGCAGCAGGAGAACCAGGTACGCGAGAGTCTTGCCCTGCTGCGCAGCCGACTGGAAGGCAACCTGCGCAGCGATGTCCTGCTGGTGCGTGGTCTGGTGAGTGTGATTGCTGCCAATCCCGTCATTGACCAGGCGCATTTCGAGCGTGCCACGCGCCCGCTGTTCGAGGGGCAGTCGCAGTTGCGCAATATCGGCGCCGCACCCGACATGGTGA
>CAIYZZ010000056.1 GCA_903930805.1 uncultured Rhodocyclaceae bacterium
CCTCACCGGCGGTGGGTTATGCATCAAAGCATCAACAGGAACAAAAAGACGTTGTCGAGTACGCACTCGGCCTACGCAAATAAACCGCTGGAGATAAATATGGCCCCCACGCTCATTTCATTCACTGCCCCCTCAGGGGGCTTCGCCTCCCTCGGGACGGCCCTTCGGGAGACGTTTCCATGATCATTGAAGTCAAAGTTCCGCAACTGTCCGAGTCCGTCGCCGAGGCGACGTTGGTTAGTTGGCACAAGAATGTGGGCGATACTGTTGCCCGCGACGAAAACCTGATCGATATTGAGACCGACAAGGTGGTGCTGGAGTTGCCGGCCCCCGATGGCGGCGTGTTGGTCGAAGTCATCAAAGGTAACGGCGACAGCGTTTTGGCGGGCGAACTGATCGCGCGCATTGATACCACCGCCAAGGCCACAGCGGCCGCTCCTGCTGCCAGGGCAGCCGAGAAGTCTGCTGCTGCTCCGGCCGCCACCAAGACAGCCGTGCCAGCTGTCGCCCCCGCAGGAGTTGGGCCGGCCGCACGCAAGGCTCTGGCTGAAAAGGGCATCGATGCTGCCGTAGTGCAAGGTACCGGTCCGGGCGGACGCGTCACCAAGACTGATGTGCTCGGTGCTTCGGCTCCCAAAGCTGCCGTCCCGCCAGCGCCGACTTTTAACCCTGCTACCGTCAATACCGATGCCATCGTTGGTGAGCGTATCGAACAGCGTGTGCCGATGACGCGCTTGCGTGCCCGTGTTGCCGAGCGCCTGCTGCAATCCCAATCGACCAACGCCATCCTTACCACCTTCAACGAGGTGAACATGGGGCCGGTGATGGAGTTGCGCAAAAAGTACGCCGAAAAATTCGAGAAAGAGCATGGCGTGCGCCTCGGATTCATGGGCTTTTTCGTCAAGGCTGCCGTTGCCGCGCTCAAGAAATACCCCGTGATCAACGCCTCGGTCGATGGCAACGACATCGTCTATCACGGCTACTTCGATATCGGCATTGCTGTCGGTTCGCCGCGCGGTCTGGTCGTGCCGATCATTCGCGACGCTGACCAGATGAGCTTGGCACAGATCGAGAAAAAGATCGCCGAATTTGGCCAGAAGGCCAAGGATGGCAAGCTGTCGCTCGAAGAACTGACCGGCGGTACCTTCTCGATCTCCAACGGCGGCGTGTTCGGTTCCATGCTGTCCACGCCGATCATCAACCCCCCGCAGTCGGCCATTCTCGGCATCCATGCCACCAAGGATCGCCCGGTGGTGGAGAACGGCCAGATCGTCATCCGCCCGATCAATTACCTCGCCATGTCCTACGACCACCGCATCATCGATGGCCGGGAGGCAGTGCTCGGTCTGGTAACGATGAAGGAAGCGCTGGAAGACCCGGCGCGTCTCTTGCTCGAAATCTGAGGGGACGATAGTTATGGCCAACCAACAATTCGATGTGGTCGTCATCGGCGGCGGTCCCGGTGGTTATATCGCGGCCATTCGCGCCGCCCAGCTTGGTTTCTCAACTGCCTGTATCGAGTCGGAACCCTATGCCGACCCGAAAGGCGAAGTGCGGCTTGGTGGCACCTGCCTGAATGTTGGCTGCATTCCCTCCAAAGCGCTGTTACGCTCCTCCGAGCTGTTCGACGAGGCCAATCACGCTTTCGTGATGCACGGCATTACGGCAGAGAACGTAACGATGGACGTTGGTACGATGGTGCGCCGCAAGGACAACATCGTCACTCAACTCACCTCTGGCATCAAGGGCCTGTTCAAGAAAAACAAGGTGAGCTTGCTGGCCGGGCGCGGCAGCTTCGCCGGACGCGAGAACGAACTGTGGCAGATTGCGGTTGCCGGCGAAATCGTCGCAGCGAAGCATGTCATCGTTGCCACTGGCTCCAGTCCGCGCCATCTCGAAGGCATTCCAGTCGACAACAAGACGATTTGCGACAACGTCGGCGCGCTGGCGCTCGATGCGGTGCCCAAGCGTCTGGGTGTGATCGGCGCCGGTGTGATCGGCCTCGAGCTGGGCTCGGTGTGGAAGCGTCTCGGGTCGGATGTCACCATCCTCGAAGCTTTGCCCGATTTTCTGGCTGCTGCCGATCCGGCCGTAGCCAAGGAAGCCTGGAAGACCTTTACCCAGAAGCAAGGGCTAAAGATCAGCCTTGGTGTCAAGATCAATACCGTCAAGCAAGGCAAAAAAGGAATTACGATCGACTACGAGGTAGGCGATGGCACCTTCAAGCTGGAGTGCGACAAACTGATCGTCTCGGTTGGCCGTGTGCCGAATACCGCCGGATTGGGGTGCGGCAAGGTCGGTCTCAAGCTTGATGATCGTGGTCGCGTCGAGGTAAATGATTATTGCCAGACCAATCTCGAAAACGTCTGGGCGGTCGGTGACGTCATCCGCGGCCCGATGCTCGCGCACAAGGGCATGGAAGAGGGCGTGATGGTCGCCGAGTTGATCGCGGGTCAGGCCGGGCATGTCAATTACGACGCCATTCCCTGGGTGATCTACACGCATCCGGAAATCGCCTGGGTCGGCAAGACCGAGACGCAGTTGAAGAACGAGGGCATCGAGTTTAAGAGCGGCCAGATTCCCTTCCTCGCCAACGGCAGGGCGATGGGACAAGGCGACACCACCGGTTTCGTCAAGATGCTGGCCTGTGCCAAGACCGACCGCGTGCTTGGCGTACATGTCATCGGCGCGAATGCCTCGGAACTGATTTCGGAAGCCGTGACGGCGATGGAGTTCGGTGCGGTAGCCGAAGATATTGCGCGTATCTGCCACGCCCATCCCACCTTGTCCGAAACGATGCACGAGGCGGCCTTGGCCGTGGATAAACGCCCCTTGCACTTCTGATTTGCCCCACCGCATTCTCAACGTCCCCAGGGACGGCATGATCCTGGCCTTCAATGCCGCGCTTAACGCGCGCGGCATTGTGGCCGATGAGGCGCAACAGGCGGCCGCTGAGCGCTTGCAGGCGTTTTACGATGCCCTGATCGCTTTCAAGGCAAAGCGCCGCACGAAGTTGCGCAAGTTGCTGGTGCGTCCCGAGTTGCCTAGAGGCGTCTGGTTCTGGGGCGGTGTCGGGCGCGGCAAGAGCTTCCTGATGGATTGTTTTTTCGATGCGGTGCCTTACCAGCGCAAGCGTCGCGTGCATTTTCACGCTTTCATGCGCGAGGTTCATGAGCGCTTGCGCTTACACAAGAGCGAGGCTGATCCGCTGGCGCGGGTGGCAACTCAGGTGGCGAAGGAAACGCGCCTGATGTGTTTCGATGAGTTTCATGTGTCGGATATCGCTGATGCGATGATCCTCGGACGGCTCACTCAGGCGTTATTCGATGCCGGTGTGTTGCTCTGTATTACTTCGAACTACCCGCCGGATGGCCTTTACCCCAACGGTTTGCACCGAGAACGGTTGCTGCCGACCATCGCCCTGCTCAACGAGCGGCTCGATGTGATCCGCATCGACGCCGGCATCGACTATCGCCTGCGGGTGCTGGAGCAGGCGGCGGTCTATCTCTTGCCGGCGGATGGAGACAGCGCTGCGCTACTGATGCAGACATTCGCGCAGGTGGCGCACGGTGCCGGCCATGCCCGGCCAATCGAGGTGCAGGGGCGCGCAATTCCGGTGGTGCATCGTGCGCCTGGCGTGGCCTGGTTCGACTTTTCCACGTTATGCGGTGGGCCGCGTTCGCAAAACGATTATCTCGATCTGGCGCACCGTTTTCATACCGTGTTCGTCTCGATCGTGCCGCGTATGACTACAGAAATGGCCAACGAAGCACGTCGCTTCACCTGGTTGGTTGATGTCTGCTATGACCACCGCGTGAAACTGGTGCTTGCTGCCGTCGCACCCGCCGAGGAACTTTATGTCGCCGGCCCGCAGGCCGAGGAATTCAAGCGTACCGTGTCGCGACTGATTGAGATGCGCTCGCATGAATATCTCGCCAGCGCGCACCGCCGCTACGAGACACACACACCAGTGTGCTAAGCCCTGCGGGGTGCCGTCCCGCTAGCGCCGACTTCTCCGGCGAGGCGGAAGGCCCAAGCTACCAGGGGTGGGCCGATGGTTTCCAGTACAGCAACGGTTGCCAGCACCAGGGCGTTGAGTTGTGCCGCTTCCAAGGCAAACAGGGTGTCGGCGGTCTGCGCCAGACCAATCGCCAAGCCAGCCATAGGAATCAGCAGGAGCCCCGTGGCTGCTGCCGGTTGCGGTGGCACGGCCTGCCAGCGCACCATGCCATAAACCGCCAGCCATTTGGCGGCGATGCGCGTGGTGACGAGGGCAATCGCCACCCAGCCAAGCGAGGCTAGCTCGGCGAGGTGAATTTTTGCGCCGGCATAGACGAATAGCACAATAAAAAACAATTCGAAGACCTCACCGAACTCGACATTGGAGATGAGATCGTCACGTTCCATGGTTTTGACGACGACGCCGAGTGCCAGTGGTACGAACAGGGTAGAAACGTCGAGTGCATCGGCGATACCCAGCCCCAGCATGATTGCGCCAATGATCAGTGCCAGCCGGTAGTTGCTGGCATGGCGCGTTAGTCGCGCCACCTGAACGAGGATCGTTGCGATCACGATGGCGACGGCCACCGACCCGAGCAACTGATAGAGGGGCTGGAGCCAGACTGTGGTGCGGTC
>CAIYZZ010000057.1 GCA_903930805.1 uncultured Rhodocyclaceae bacterium
ACGTGACGGCCGTGCTGGGCGTGATTGGCACCGTGCTGGCGTTTGCGCTCTATATCTGCACTGCAATGATTTACGCCTGCCTGCGATTCCTGCGCGAATGGCACTCGCCGCTGACCGTCATCAATTACATCCTGCTTGGTGGCGCTTCCGGTTTTTCGCTGGCCGCCGCTTTGTCGGCCGTGCTGGCGCCGGCGGTGATGCCCTTCCTCGCCGGCTGGGCGCTGATCATTACCTTCCTCGGCCTGGTGGGCCGCAGTGCATCGCTGATCCGCAACGAGCGGCTCAAGCCGAAATCCACGTTGCAAAGCGCCATCGGCATCAAGCACCCGAAAATCGTCCAGACGACGCAAGGCATGATGGGCGGTGCCTTCAACACCCGCGAGTTCTTTCATGGCCAGAGCCGGGCGGTGCTGCGCTCGGTGAAATGGCTGTTTCTGCTGATGGTTTTCCTGTTGCCCATGGGCTTGCTGGGTGCGGGCTTGTCGGCAGCGGCGAGCGGTCTGCTGACGCTTGCCTTTGTCGTGCAATACTTCGGGTTGCTGGCCGAACGCTGGTTCTTCTTTGCTCAGGCCAACCATCCGCAGAACCTGTATTACCAGTCGGTCGCTTGAGATATTTGCCGCAAGTGCCAATGCAGCTTAAGATGCGCAACGTGCGGGGCAACGTTTCCCCACCAAGATTTTTAACCACCCACTAATCACCGGAGGACTAATAATGAATTTCGACAAGGAACTGGATGCCCGCGGCCTGAACTGCCCGCTGCCGATTTTGCGTGCCAAGAAATCACTCGGCGAAATGACCAGCGGCCAAGTGCTGCGCATCATCTCCACCGATCCGGGCTCCGTGAAGGACTTTGCTGCCTTCGCCAAGCAGACCGGCAACGAACTGCTTTCGAGCGCCGAGAACAACAAGGAGTTCGAGTTCTACATGAAGCGCAAGTAAAAAGTCGGCACTGGCTGGACGGCGCTGTCAGGCTGACTACGCGGAAGGGCGTTCATTGATGATCTGGGCGCCCTTCCGCGTTTTAAGATCGGCCATGATTTGGTTAATGCACTTATAAATACTATTGCTTCGATGTTGCGCTGCGATTTGTCGCATCATGCGCCACTGAGAAATTACCATCCATTACAAAGCCGCGTCGTGAACGACGTCGTCGAGGAGAGTAGTCATGAGCACCAGCCCCGAAATTGAAGAATTGATTAACAAGCGCCTCGACGAACTGCTGCCGCAGAAGCTTGATGCCCTGCTGCAGGAACGTGCGGAATCGAAGATTGCCTCGATGGCCATCATCTGCACCAAGGGCACGCTGGACTGGGGCTATCCCCCCTTCATTCTCGCCTCCACCGCCGCCGCGCTGGGCTGGGATGTCACCATCTTCTTCACCTTCTATGGCCTGCAACTGGTCAAGAAGGACATTTCCGACCTCAAGATTAGTCCGCTGGGCAACCCCGGCATGCCGATGAAAATGCCTTTCGGCCCCGATTGGTTCAAGAGCATCAACTGGAACATCCCGAACATCATCCAGGCCAACATTCCCGGCTTTGAGAGTTTGGCGACCAGCCTGATGCAGCAGACCATCAAGAACAACGGCGTGGCCCCGCTAGCTGAGCTGCGCGAACTGTCTCAAGAAGCCGGCGTCAAGTTCTCTGTCTGCCAGATGACCGTTGAGCTGTTCGGCTTCGACCACAAGGATTTCATCGATGGCATGGAATATGTCGGCGCTGCCTCCTTCCTGCCCGTTGCGCAGACTGCGGATGTAACGCTGTTCATCTAATTTTGTCGTATCGCTGCAACGTAATTGAAACAATTGGGCGGATAGATGAGGTAGGCAATTGTCGTCCGCCGCACCACGGGCTAGAGTTACATCAACTTAGCGTCGCTTGTCAGGTTATTTGTTTAACTTATTGATATATAAACCCATCAGGGGGAACCATGAAACTCAAAAAAATCGCCGCACTTCTCGCTATCGCTGGTCTTTCCGGCTCAGCTTTCGCCACCAACGGCATGAACATGGAAGGTTACGGCCCGGTCGGCACCGCTATGGGTGGTGCTTCCTTCGCCTACGACAACGGCACAGCCGGCATGATCAACAACCCTGCAACCCTCGGCTTTATGGCGAGCGGCACTAGCCGTTTTGATATTGCGGTGGGTGGCCTTCACCCCGATGTCACCTCAAAGATGGCTGGTGTTCCGAACGCTAATTCCGGCGGTGACGCTTATTACATGCCTGCAGTCGGCTATATCCGCAAGGATGGCAAACTGGCTTGGGGTATCGGCATGATGGCTCAGGGCGGTATGGGCACTGAATATGGAAAGAACTCATTTCTTAGTGGCTATCAATCCATGGGGGGAGCGCAGGGCGTCTCAGGATTGGAAAATCGCTCCGAACTCGGAATCGGTCGCGTGATTTTCCCCTTGTCCTATGACGTCTCGGATACCCTTAAAATTGGCGGCTCTGTCGACTATCTGTGGGGCGGTCTCGACATACAGATGCAAATGCCTGGCACAACGTTCGGTCAATTCGCCGGTTTCATGCCTCCCGCCTCCCCGCTTGGTTATGCTACCGGATCAATGATTCAAGCCTTTGGTGCGTTTGGCGTGCGTGATGTCGGGTACGCCCACTTTGACTTCTCCGAAGGTGGGAACCATATGAAGCAGGAGCTTACGACCACTGGTTGGGCGGGCAACCTCGGTTTTACTTGGCAAGCATCCCCGCAGCTGACGATTGGCGGCGTCTATCATGCCAAAACCAGCCTTGATGACATGTCAGGTAATGGCAAGATCAACATGCTGGTTAATATGGGCGGTGGCTTGAATGTCCCGATGTCGGTTACCGGTAAGCTTAAAGTTGTCGACTTCCAGTGGCCTGAAACTTACGGCATTGGTATGGCTTATCAAGTGAATGAGCGATTGATGCTGGCCGCCGATTACAAGCGTATTGGTTGGGCTGATTCCATGAAGGATTTCAAGATGCAATTCACGGCCTCCGGCAATGCTGGAACGCTCGCTGGCTTGAATGGCACGAGCATGACGGCTGTGCTTTATCAGAACTGGGATGATCAGAATGTCTTCATGTTTGGCGGCGCCTACAAGTACTCAAATGAGCTGACTTTGCGGGCTGGTGTGAACCTGGCTAACAATCCGATTCCCAAGAAGTACTTGAACGCACTGTTCCCGGCCACAATCAAGGATACGCTGACACTTGGTTTTGGTTATGCTGTTAGCAAGGCTGGATCGGTCGACTTCTCCTACACTTATGCTCCTGAAGTTTCGGAGACAAACCCCAACACGGCCATCAAGACTACCCATGGCCAGAGCAACAACTGGCAAGCCATGTACAGTCATCGCTTCTGATTGCTGTTTAGCACCTGAAAAGGCCGGCCTTGCCGGCTTTTTTTATATCGGCAAGACGTAACATAAATCAAATATATAACGGAGAAAATATATGTCGAACCTGTTCAAATTTCTTGGAGCGCTTGCTCTCTTGGTTTGCGCGACTGTGGCCTCTGCCCAGACCTTGAAGCCTTTCGTGCTCGGCTCCAAGGGCGCGGGTGATCTGGCTGCAAAGGTCGAGGCGACCAAGACGGCGCTTACCGGTGCTGGCTTTACCATCGTTGGCAGCTATAGCCCCTATGCCGACACTACCATCCTCATCGCCACGAACGATGAATTGAAGACCACAGCAGCGAAATCCGAAAACGGCGGTTTCGGTGCCGGACAGCGCGTTTCTGTCGTCAAGGTCAAGGATGAAGTGCAGGTGTCCTACGCCAACCCCGCCTATTGGGCGAACATCTACCGCATGTCAGGTGATCTCAAGGGCACGGCGGACAAGCTCCAGGCCGCGCTCGGCAAGGTCGAGGAATTTGGCGCCAAGGGCCTGACGGCAGCTGAGTTGCGCAATTACCACTACAAGATGATGATGCCCTACTTCGACGATCCCGACCCTCTCGTATTACATGCGAGCCACGAGGATGCCATCAAGCAGGTCGAAGCTGGGCTCGCCGCCGGCAAGCAAGGTGTCACCAAGGTTTACCGCATCGACATTCCCGGCAAGAAAGAAGTTGTGTTCGGCGTGGCCATGAAGGGTACGGCGAATGACAAATTCATCGACGACAAGTTCATCATGGGTGAAGTTGACTTCAAGGATGTCAAATCGGCCGCGCACCTGCCATATGAGATTCTCGTGGTAGATCGCAAGGTGTTCGCCCTGTCGGCTAGGTTCCGCATCGCGGCCAGTTTCCCCGACCTGTCGATGACCGGCGACAACAGCTTCATGCGCATCATGGAATCGCCGGGTGCCATCAAGAAGGCGTTGGCCTATACCGCCGGCGACAAAGACTAACTCAGACGATCGACTTGGATGCTTGGCGAGTTGCTGACGGTAATGCAGTGACTGACATCCCAGCCGCCGTTCTCGCCACCGCCTACGCTATGAACGCTGCCGGCATCAACCGGGGGACGGCAGGCAATGTCAGTGCGCGTTGTGCCGATGGGTTCATCATCACCCCCACCGGCATGGCTTACGATGAATGCGTTGCCGGAGACATGGCAAAAGTCGGTTCTGATGGAACGGCATCCGGGCGGCGAAAACCTTCGTCCGAGTGGCGCTTTCACCATGATATCTACATCGCGCGACCGGAGGCGGGGGCGATCATCCACGCCCATTCCCCCTTCGCCACGACGCTCGCCTGCCACGCAATCGAGATTCCGCCCTTCCATTACATGATCGCGCGCTTCGGCGGCGCTACTGTGCGCTGCGCCGCTTACGCCACCTTTGGCACGCAGGAACTGTCGAACGCCATTCTCATCGCCTTGCAAGACCGCTGCGCTTGTCTGATGGCCCATCATGGCATGGTGGTCTGCGGTGCCGATCTCAAGGGGGCGCTGGCGCTGGCGCTCGAGTTAGAGACGTTGTGTGAGCAATACTGGCGTGTGCTGCAACTCGGGCAGCCGCAGTTGTTACCCACCGCCGAAATGGTGCGGGTGATTGATAAATTCAGGGATTACGGCAAACAGGAGTAGTGGGTTCGCCGTCCCGCCAGTGACGACTTTTTCGCTGCACCAATAAAAATGGCCGCCCGTAAGCGGTCGTTTAACTCAGCAACGCCCTCGATCTACTCAAAACTTTGCAACAGAGCCTTTCTGCGCCCGAACAATCAGAGCTTGGCCGCAGCCAGCCATGCGCTGGCGTATTTGATCGCGTCATCGTCGATGGCGTCTGCCAGTGCCAGAAACTTCAAGCGATTACTGGCCAGTTCGAAGACGCTGGAAGCCTGATCGCGCTTCGCCAGAAAAACCCGCTGTTCCGAGTCAAGCACATCGACGATGGTGCGGGTGCCGGCGGCAACGCCCTTCTGCGCCGAAATCAGTGCCTGTTCGGCCGAGAGGATGGCCTGCTCGGTTGCCTGTACTTTCTCTATACCCTGTTCCAGCGCCAGGTACAGGCGCTCGGCCTCTGCCAGCAACTTTCTGCGGGTTGACTCCAGCGTCTGCCGCACGCGCTCGGTGTGTGCCTGCGTCTGGCGTACCTGTGCCATGACGCCAAAGCCGCTAATCAGGGGCACGGAAAGCTGCACGCCGATGTAATCGGTGCGATAACCGGTGCCAACCGTTGTATTTGTTTCGCTCTTGCCTTCTTGACGGCTGACGACCATGTCGATGTTCGGATAATGGCCCCCCTTAGCTCTTTCCACCTCGGCATCCGCAGCCTCGAGCTGTTTGCGCAGTGATTGCAGATCCGGGCTGGTGGCTTCGATGCGCGCCATCCATTCTGCCCGTCCGGTGAGCGCCATCGCTGCGCTGGGCAGCGATCGGGGGTCAATGGCAGGCAGCCGATTGGCGTCGATATCGGTAACAGTGCGAAAGTCTTGCGATGCCTGGCTCAAGCGCATATTCGCTTCGGAAACACGGGCGCGTGACATGTCGCGTCTGGCCCGGGCATCGTCAACGTCGGTGCGCGTGCCCGTTCCGGATTTGAGACCTCTTTCCGCCAGCGTGACCAAGGCGTCCAGCGCTTTGGCTTCAGCGTTGGCCAGGGCCAGACCGGCACGCGCCAACAATACGTCGAGGTACGTGGTGGTCACGCGCAGACCCAAATTCTGCTCTTCCTTGCGGTAATTGGCGTCGGCCGCTTCGGATTGCGCCTGCGCCGAATTCAGGGCTGCCCATGCCGATTTTCGATAGATGGGCTGGCGCAAGGTCAGCGATTCGGATTCGGTGAAGTAATCACCGGTATCGGCACTGCGGCCGGTACTCAACTGGTAGTTGGTCGTGTTCGCCTTATTCCGCTGGCGTGAATAGCTGACTTGCGGCAGCAAGCCGGCACGCGCTACCGGAATTCCTTCCTCCGCTTCAAGCCGTGCCGCCTGGGCGGCAAGCAGCTCGGCATCATAAGACTGCGCCGAGCGATAGGCCGTCTCAAGATCCACCGCATGTGCCGAAGACAGAAGAAGACTGCTCAGCAGCACAGCCAGGCCAGCGGACTTTGTCAGTGTGCAGCGCATCAGGACTCCTTCAGCGAACTGTTAAGGCGCATCAACATGGGTTTCAGAAGATACTGCATGAACGTCCGTTCGCCGGTGATGATCACCACCTCGGCCGGCATGCCGGGCTGGATGATTCGCGTCCCCAGCGTCTTCATGCCTTCAGCAGTGACGCTGACGCGCGAAAGGTAATAAGGTGGCATGTTCGGATTGTTGCTCGGCATCAGGTCGGCCGAAACGGAGTCCACATGTCCTTTGAGGATCAGACTAGGATCGTTGGCGAAGGCATGCAGCTGGATATCGGTCGGCAATCCGGCGTGAACCCGGTCAATGAATTGGGATGGGACCATCATTTCGAGAATAAGGGCTTCACCCTTCGGGACGATGTCCATCAGGCGCCCACCGGGCGGAATTACGCCGCCGATTGAGTGCGTTGCCAGGCCAACTACTGAACCATCGACCGGCGCACGAATGATGCTCCGTTCGAAATCTTCCTGAGCGGCGCGTAGGCGATTTGCAGCGACCAGCGCTTCACGTTTAACGTCGGCGAGCTGGCTTTCAACTTCCTTTTGAAAGTCGCGATGGCGCTGGATAAGGCGCTGCTTGGCTTCGATCGACATGCTCTGCGCACGTAAAACATTCGACTGTAACTCGCTGACAGTAGCACTCAGATCCGCGGACAGGCGTTCTTCATCAAACCAGCGGTTACGTGGCAGGTAGCCTTCCTTTGCCAGTTCGCGGGTTCCCACCAGTTGCTCGGTAACAAAATTCAGCTGCGCGCGCTTGCCCTGCAACTGGGCTTCCAAGCCAATGACCTGCTGTTGTGCGGTCCGCTCGGCTTGTGCCAGGAGAGAAAGCTCGCCCTGCAAAGCAGCCCGTCGGGTGAGAAAAAGGCGTTGCTGCGCGCTCATGTAGTTTGCCGCAACCGGATCATCTTTGGCAGCCACCAGTGCCGGGGAAAACCCGAATGTTGTCGAGCCCACTGCTTCGGCCTCGAGGCGATCTGCCTGAGCCTGTAGCGAATAAAATTGTTGCTTGGCGGCGTCAAAATTGGCCTTCACCGTAGTGTCGTCGAGGCTGACCAGCGGGTCGCCTGCTTTGACTTCCTGAGCCTCCTTGACGTGGATGGTGCGCACGATGCCGCCGGTCAGGTGCTGTATGGTTTTTCGCTGAGAGGCGACCGTGAAGGTGCCGGAGGCCGGAACGCCTTCATTCAGTGGTGCCGCAATTGACCAAAGCATGAAGGCGACAAAACCGATTAAAAGGAAGGCACTTCCCAATCTAAGTGGGCTGCGGGAGTCGGCCATTTTCTCGGCAACGACGACCAGCTCAGCATCTTCAATTGCTTTGTCGTCAGGCAGGGCGCTCTTGGCGCGTTGAATCAAGTTGGGCAGCATGGGTCAGCCTTCATTCAGTCTGGGTTAATCGAGGTCAGGCGCGAGCCGATGCGGGAGCGACCGGTACGCCAGGGCGTGCGGCCTTGGCCATGGCGGTGAGCACGTCGTCGCGTGGGCCGAAGGCGGCCACCTGGCCTTCGCGCAAGAGCAGTATCTTGTCGACCGCTGAAATGATGCTGGTCCGGTGCGTGATCAGCACGACCGTGCAGCCTTCCGCTTTGAGCGCCTGAACTGCCTGTACCAGTGCTATTTCTCCAGCGTCGTCGAGGCTGGCATTGGGCTCATCGAGCACGATCAGAGCCGGATGGCCGTAGAGTGCACGCGCCAGCGCGATGCGCTGGCGCTGTCCGCCGGAGAGGAAGCCGCCGGAAACACCGATTGCCGTGTTATAGCCCTGCGGGAAATGCAGGATCATGTCATGGACGCCGGCCTGCCGTGCGGCGGTGATGATCTTTTCGTGATCCAGTTCGCCAAAACGGGCAATGTTTTCGGCAATCGTCCCCTCAAACAGCTCGACGTCCTGTGGCAGGTAGCCGATATGTGGCCCCAGTTCAAGTTTGTCCCAGGTAAATATGTCGACGCCATCAAGGCGTACTTTGCCCGAAAGCGCCGGCCAGATCCCGACCAGCAGGCGTGCCAGCGTCGACTTGCCGGCCGCGCTCGGGCCGATGACGGCAACGGCTTCACCCGGCTCTAGCGAAAAAGTAACGCCTTTGAGAATGGCGACATTGGTGCCCGGAGCTGCGGCCATGACCGCCTCGACCGAGAGATACCCTTCCGGCGCAGGCAGCGACATGCTTTCCTTGCTCGCGGGGAATTGCCCCAGCATTTTTTCCAGCCGGTCAAAAGCGCCGCGTGCGGAGATCAGTTGCTTCCATGAGCCAATCAGCAGTTCCACCGGTGCCAGGGTGCGGCCCATCAGAATGGAGCCGGCGATCATTCCACCGGGTGTCATTTTGCCATCTATCACGAGCAGCGCACCGAGGCCGAGAATCAACGACTGCTGCGACATTCGAATGAACTTGCTGACGGCAGTGATTGAACCGGCACGGTCGCTGGCTATCGACTGCATGGCCAGGAGTTTTTTGTAGCGGTCATACCAGCGCTGGCGCAGATGGTCGATCATGCCCATGGCCTGAATCACCTCGGCATTGCGCAGGTTGTTGGTCGCGTAGTTGTTTGAAACGATAGCCGCCTGGTTGGCTTGGGTCAGCGGTCCCTTGGTTGCCCATTCGTTGACCAGGGTGAGGCTGATCAGCACTACCGCGCCGCCCACAGAAAACCAGCCAATGACTGGATGCAGTATGAACATGACTACCAGGTAGATCGGAAACCACGGGGCATCGAAAAAGGCAAACAGGCCATTGCCAGTAATGAACTGGCGGACGTTGGTTAGATCGGAAAGTGCCTGGCCTGCGTTGGCGCCGACGCTGCGCAGATTGGTTTCAAAGGCGGCATTGAACACACGGGTGTTCAATGCCGCATCAAAGCGGGCGCCAACCCGGACGAGGGTGCGCGAACGTACCCATTCAAGACCGGACAACAAGGCGAACAGACCGAGGGTAACCAGCGTCAGCATCAGCAGAGTCATGCTGCTACGACTGGCCAACACGCGGTCATAAGTTTGCAGCATGTAGAGGGTCGGAGTCAGCATCAGCAAGTTGATGACGAAACTGAAAGCGCCGATCAGATAGAAGGGGCGCCGAAGCTCCCAAATGGCGACCGTGACTTCCGAGCGACTAAAAAAATTGTTTTTCATCTTGATCTGTGGCCGGTTACGCCGGCATCCATGGTAGTGGCTTGATGCAAATGGGGGGCAAACCTCGAAACTGCAGCCCGCCTGCGCTTCGTGAAGTATCTGGCGCACCGGCAGGATGCGGCGTGATGTCACGCCGGGGCGGATTGTACAGCGGTTTTTCAGCGTTTGTGACGAAAAATGTGACGATTGTCACTTGCCTTTATTGCTCTGATGTGATAATCGGATGCGGTAATGTTGTCGGTGCCTAATCGGGCCGTACCGTAAATACTTCAATCGTCGTCTTCGTTCCGCGTAGCGTGATTTCCCCAAGCGAGACGGTCTCGTGTTGTACCAATTTACGGTGGGCGGCGGCACCGATCACCAACTGCGTCGGCAGATCGCGCGCCGCTGCTTCGAGCCGCGACGCAAAATTGATGCAGTCGCCAACCGCAGTGTAGGTACTACGGAAGGGGGTGCCCAAGTCACCGACCAGCGCGTTACCGCTTTCGATACCGATACGAACGCGTATGGGCGCAACCCCGTGCCGCTGACGACTGGCATTGAGCGCGCCAACTTCCGCCAGAATGTCCAGCGCCGCACTGACTGCCCGGTCAGCTTGATCGGGGCAGGGAAGCGGCGCCCCCCAGAAGGCCACCAGCCCGTCACCGCTGTATTTGTCCAGCGTGCCGTGCCAGTCCAGTACGGGGCGGGTCAGGCAAGCCAGAAAATCCTTAGTCAGGGCGGCAGCTTTCTCGAGTGACAGAGACGAGGTGGTACGGGTGTAGTCTTCCATGTCAGCAATCAGCACAGTGACCTCGCGCAGTGTCGGGATCAAACTGTGTGTCAGCCCCAAGCGAAGGATCTCGTCGAGTACCGGCTTGGCGACGTAATGAGAAAACGTGGTGAGCAAGCGTCGACTTCTGTGTTGCGTCTGCCACCACTCATGAGGAATGGCGACCAAAAGCAGGAAAAAGTAAGCCCAGAGCGGTGCCGTTACCGACCACTCCGCTTGCCGCGCGATCCCGGCAAATGCCAGGCATAGCCATCCGATAACCATTCCGACCAGCAGCAACACTCCCCACCAGGCGGGCAGCCTGGCGATACAGATTACGGCTAGGGCAATGCTCAGGAGGTACCATGCCAGCAACCAGGGGCGTCCCGACCAGGGGGCTTGGGCTTTTCCTTCGGCAAGGTCCAGCAAGCCGGAGAGGCTGGCTGCATGAACCATGATGCCGGCACTAAGGGGTGCCAGCGGCGTACTTACACGGTCACCAACGCCGAGCGATGACGAGCCGACCAGCACATAACGCCCGGCAATCAGCACATGTGGCGCGCGCGCGCGCAGCACCTCGGCTGCGGGAATGACGGTGTAGGCAGCTAGTGAGCGTGTATAAGGAATCCGCCACAGGCCGTTTGCATTTATCGGAAGTACCGGAACGTGCTGGGTAGTGGGCGCATTGCCGCGTGCCCCATTTTCAGCACAGGCGAGCAGCGCGTTTGCCAGATGCGGGTAATCCTGCCCTGCGTAGCGTGTGCGTGCCGGCGTGTGGCGCAGCACGCCGTCGGCATCTGGCAGATAGCCGATGTTCCCGATGCAGCGCGCTCCAGCTAATCCGGCGTGGTTGGCAATATAACCGTAGGCATTCAGCGCACCAGAATTAGCCTGGGGTGTCAGGGCGCCGGCGATTGTGCCTTGGCGAATTGCTGGGGTGCGCGGTGTGTAGTCGAAAATCTGTGCCAGATTCAGCGGTGCATGTATCCCCAGCGCAGCCAGCCGGGCATCGCCATCGACATCTCCGGGCTCGGGAAAAACAATATCCAGCGCAAGGGCTCGCGCACCATAGGTGCCGAGCAAAATCTCCACAAGGTCGGCCACCCGGTGGCGAGGCCAGGGCCAGGGACCGATATCTTTCAGCGTGGCCTCGTCGATGTCAATGACGACCAGCCGATCTTCGGACTGCGGGTTCGCTGTGAACTGGATGAAGGTGTCGCGCAGACCTTCGTCGACGCGGGTAACGAATTCTGGGCGCTGCCATTCAAGAAAAATCGCCAGCGCACAGGCCAGAATGCCTATGCCGGTACGTATTGCCGCTATTGCCGGGAAGTTTTTTGGCATCATCAACAGTGTGGGCTTACTCTGCGTCAGTGCCGGTCTGGCGCCGCGAGTGCCCCTTCCGGAAGCAAGTCATCGTACAAGCGGCGATAGGCCGTACCAACCACCGCCGGTGTGAAGTGTTGCTGCCAGCGCCCCCTCGCGCCCTGGCCCAACCGTGCGCAAAGCACATCGTCGCTGGCCAGCAGATTCATCGCTCGAGCCAACGCCTCCGGATCGGCGGGCGGAATTGTCAGACCCGTTTCGTTGTGCCGGTTAATCCAGGTGGTGCCGGTACCGATCTCGCAGCAGATCAGCGGTTTTGAAGCACGGGCACCCTCCAGCAGGGTGATGCCGAAAGCTTCTGAGCGCAGGTGTGATGGAAAAACAACCCCAAGACACAGAGATAGCAGCGAAAATTTGTCGTCATCCGGCAGCGCGCCGAGAAAATGTACGTTGTCTAGGCCGTCTTGTGCCACCACTTGGCGCAGCTGTTCGCCTTCCGGACCATCGCCCACAATGACAATATTTGCTTTCACCTGGCGGGCCGCAGCGATCAGAAAATCCAGTCCCTTGTAATATCGCAATACGCCAACAAAGAGGAAAAAATCGCGGCCAAATTGCGCTTCCCAGCGGGATATCGATGCCGCTGGTGGAGTCGGTGCATCCCCTAGGCAGTGAGGGATGCAACTAAGCTTACTCGTGTACTCACGCAGAATTTCGCTGTGTACGGCGTAGTTCGGCGACGAGGCGACAATATGTGATGCGGTACCCAGCAGATAGCGCCGCAGTGGTGCATAAAGCTGTCCAAGACCCTTCTGGCGAACAATGTCGGAAACATAGGTCACCACCACCGGCTGATTGTGGCTGCGAATGAAGGGCAGAAGCATGTCGGCGAAGGGCCATGGGTAGTGAATCTGGATGATGTCGCACTGATCGGCTGCGGCGCGGCAACGCCTCAACGCCGCCCAGGCACCAAAGTCACAGGAAGCAACTTCCAGCCAGGAGCGGGCACGCACCAGCTTCCCTTCGGGGAGATCCATGAAAGCGGGTTCGGGCTGGCGAGCCAGCGCGAAGATTGTATTGTCAACATCGAACGGCTGGGTCGCCAGGCACAATTGGCGGATCGACTCCTGCAAGCCGCCCTGGGTTTCGGGGAAATAGGTGCGGTAAATGTGCAGGACACGAAGTTTTTTCACTGTGGCTCCCCCGTTGCATAACGTCCCACTGCGGGAATTGTAGCTGCGAATCGGTGTTGTCGTTTAAACCGTATTCCTTGTCAAGTCGCCGTCCCGCCAGCGCCGACTTTTCGATTTAGCCTGCGCGGGTTGGAAAAAACAACAAGCTTGGGCTAAAAGTGTTGCGATTCTGTCATTCCTGTTGGAGTGAGTTACTTCGCGCTGGCAAAATGCGGTCATCCTCTAAGCAATTGAGGTGAGGGCAGTCGGGAACAGTGGCCAACCACGTGGAGTCATTGAACCCAAACGAAACCCAAGCAAAGGAGTTTTCAAAATAATTGCAGGGTGGCTCCGAGGTAGTCCAGCAACATTCATACCTTCCACGTAAATCAAGTAGTTAGTGTCCATTGTCATCCATCAGGATGGCTTGCAATCCAACACAAAAGCGGGTATTTTTGCGGGTACCTTTAAGGTGATGTGATCATCACCGAGGTTCCGTAAAAGCTACATTTACCTGCCATGTTGACCGATCTGACCATCCGCAACGCGAGGTCATCCGAGAAGCCCTACAAGCTTACCGACAGCCACGGGCTGTATATTGAGGTACGTCCTACTGGCTCAAAGCTATGGCGTATTCGCTACAGAATTGCTGGCAAGGAAAACCTGTTTGCCCTCGGCGAATACCCTGCAAAACCGATTACTTCCGATGAGAGCGATGCTGCCAAGGTGTTGCGTTTTGGGCAGGCAATTTTTACCCTCTCCGAGGCCCGCGAAGCACGCCTCAAGGCACGCGCACTGATCAAGCAGGGCATCCACCCCGCCCGTGAGCGTAAATTCGCTGTATTGCGGCGCAGGCTGGAAAACACCCAAAGTTTGGAAGTCGTTGCGAAGTCCTGGATGGAAGAGCACGGCAAGGAGTGGTCGGAGCGCTATCGCTACAATATCGAGCAGGGCTTCAAGAAAAATGTCTATCCCTTTCTTGGTTCGATGAACATCGGTGACATCAAGCCCGTGCATGTGCTCGATGTCATCGATCGCATCAATGGGCGTTCCCCGACCACCGCCAAGGTCACCCGCATGTGGTTGGGTGGCGTGTTTCGTTTCGCCATTCTCCGACTCTTGATCGAGGAAGATCCGACCTATCCGCTCAAGGGGCTCATCAAGCTGGCCAAGGTCAAGCATCACCGGCCACTGGAAACCAAGCACATCGGCGATTTTCTCAAGCGCATCGACCAGATCGATACCTGGTTGCCGACACGGGGCGCCTGCCAATTGCTCTGGCTGACGCTCGTTAGAAAGAATGAGTTATTGAATGCCGAGTGGTCGGAGTTCGATCTCGACCAGGCGCTCTGGCGCATTCCCGGCCCGCGTATGAAAATGCGCGAAGATCACGTCGTCCCGCTGAGTCGCCAGGCACTGGCAATTCTGCAAACGCTCAAGCCGGTCACCGGCATGCACCCACTGGTATTTACTAGCCATCTCGGTTTCCGCAAGCCGCTGGGGCGTGCTGCCGTTCACAATGTTTTCTTGCGTATCGGTACAGCACTGAAATTTGCCGAACGCTTCACCGCGCACGGCATTCGTTCGACGTTCTCCACGCTGGCCAATGATGCCGCGATCCGGCCGGATGTCATCGAACGTTCATTGGCGCACCAGGAGCAGAACGCCACGCGCCGTGCCTACAACCGCGCCACGCTGCTCATCGAGCGCAAGGAACTGATGCAGGGCTGGGCGGATATGCTGGATGACTTCAGGCAGGGCAAGACGGAAATCTCCTTGGCGCCGCGCGAGAAGGTGGTGGCATCAAGTCAGACGAACGGAGCCGGGTCAGCGCCGGACAGTGCTATGCAGCCAATGCCGGACGGTGATGCAGTGCTATAAGCTTGTGGCAAGAAATAGGCTCGATGGCATAGGCAACGCCGTCGATGTCCGCAAATTCTACGAGCACGACTTCTCTACCCAATTCATCCACGATAGTGCCAACCTGCCCCTTGGCGAGATGGGCTGCGGGCAAGTTTTCAAGTGTGGCTACGACGTCATGCATTTTCATTGCAGGTCAGGTGTTCCATCAAGCTGCCAGTTTCGCGCTGGCAAGGCGGTTGAGGCTAACGCCATTCTCTGCGGCCTGCAGGGCCAAGGCACGGTGAAGATGGGGTGGAATACGCACGCGGAACTCGCCGCTATAGCGCTTTTCGGCGAGCGGTTCGGGCACGGGCTCCCCGGCCGCCTGCATGTCGGCA
>CAIYZZ010000058.1 GCA_903930805.1 uncultured Rhodocyclaceae bacterium
AGCTCGGCGCCGTGGATTTTGTGGTCAAGCCGATAAGCCGGATGATCCTGCTGGCGCGGGTCGCTACCCATCTTGCCCTGGGTGCCGCCACCCGCGAGTTGAAAATTCAGAACGTCTTGCTCGAGCAACGCGTGGCGGAGCGAACCCAGAAGCTGGCGCGCGCGTTGTTCGCCGCCGAAGCAGCAAACCGCGCCAAGAGTGAATTTCTGCGCAACATGAGCCATGAGCTCCGCACGCCGATGAATGGCATCCTCGGCATGAGCGATTTGCTGCTGAGTACCGGGCTGGACGCAGAGCAACGGGAATTTGTCGGCATCCTGAAAAACAGCGCCGAGGCGCTGTCCCTGGTGTTGACCGACATCCTGACATTTGCCAAAGCCGAGGCTGAAGGCCTGGTCGTCGAGCAGGGGATATTTGACGTGCGCGAACTGATCGACAAAGTGCACGACATGTTCCTCGCCCGCGCAGCCGAGAAAAAACTCGTGTGCGATTGCCGCGTTGCGCCTTCAACTCCCGCGATGCTGATGGGCGATGCGCCGCATGTGCGGCAAATATTGCTCAAGCTGCTCGACAACGCACTCAAGTTCACGGATCAAGGCAGGGTGTCGCTTGATGTTATGTACGACTGTTCCGGACCGGGAGAAAAGTTGAGGTTTGAAATCCGGGATACCGGCATCGGCATCGCCGCCAACAGGCACGACGCAATTTTTGAACCCTTCACCCAGGTCGACGGCTCGCTGACGCGCAAGCACGGCGGCCTGGGGCTGGGCCTGGCCGCAACACGCCATCTGGTCGAGTTGATGAATGGTACGATCGGCGTCGAGAGCGAGGTAGGTAGCGGCTCGCTGTTCTGGGTCGAGTTGCCCTGCGGTCGTGACGATCGTGGCTAGTCCTTCGATGGCAAGATCACGCTGGCCTTCGAGGATGTCGGACTGCTGGAAAAATCGAATTGCCCCCCCAGGTACTACCGGCTGTCGCCACTCCTGGTGATAAACTTCGCCTAATGCGACGCTGACTTTCGAAGTTGAGTTGCTCAACGTATTGCCCTGATCACTATGACAAATCAATCTACCCTTCATCGTGTCAAATTCAGCGATGTCGTCCTTGGCCAGAGGTTCTTTGACCCGATTAGCGCGGAATACTTCGTGAAGCAGAGCGACACGATGGCTGCGATGGTCACCGGCATTGGTGACGGCACCGTGCCGGATGAATTCGAGCCTGACGATGTCGTTGGCATCGATCGGTAAGCCTACCCGAAATGAAATCTGAGTAGGGTGTCACCAGGGGATGCTGACAGAAATGTTATGAGCGGATTCGAGAATTATTCTGAAGAGGCGCGGCAAATTGAGCTCGAGCTCGAGCGCAAAGGCATAGCACTTGGCATCGATTGGGATGATGCTGTCGCAGTCGAAGCCTTGGCACGCGATGCCCTCGACTTCAAGCCGAGCACACACCGGATCAATTCCAATGATTTACAGGAAAGGGTGCGCTTCGAGATCTTTGGTCTGGCCGAACTGATGCTCAAGGTGATGGCTGAAAGCGCAAACGATCAGGTCATAACGCACGGCGGGAGGGTCTGGAAGGTATTCGGTCGTGCCCTGTGGCGTCAGTGGCAGGCACGTAATGGCTAAAACATCTCGAGCTACCTGAGTCGGCCACGCCTGAATGATGGGCTAATTGGGATTGAGGGCTGTACCCGAAGTAAGCAGAGCCAATGCCGCTTGCGCATGTTCTGCCGCATTACGGCCTAGGCTTGTCAGATACCCGCCATCTACTTGCGAGAGAAGTCCCTTGTTATGCAACCGCTCTGCGGCAGCAATCACCGCCGCATCAGCAGTTCTATGAACCTTGACCCCTTGTTGATTGCAGGCAAGGTCGAAGCGGATCAACGTGTTCAATTCATCAACCAGGTCAGACGTATAAGGCACTGTTACTTCCTTCTCGAATATGAATGTTCAGATTGGTGCCGATTCTACTGTGCCTCCACGAGCACCGTTGAAGTTGCGGTTGCAGGGGGTGAGAGGAGTAATTCCCAAAGAGGAAAAAACTTAACGAACCGTCACCGGCCGTGAAATTCTGGCTTGCGCTTTTCCTTGAAGGCACTGATACCTTCCGAGTAGTCGTTGCTGCTGTATACGACCCGCCGCAGCCCCTGAATGCGCTCGAAGTCCTGTGGTGACATGGTGTGGGCGGCCGCGAGAATGCGTAGCTGCTCCTTCATGACCGAGATTGACAGGGGTGCGTTCTGGACAATCTGCCGCGCCATGGCATACGTGAATTCCTCAATATCCTGGGCGGGTACTACGTGGTTGATGATGCCCATGCGCTCCAGGCGACTGGCAGGGATCGGTTGGGCGGTGAATAGCATCTCCTTGGCAATGTGAATATGTGCGGCATTCAGGAAAGTGAGCAAGCCGGAGACGTTGTAGGGGACGCTATGCTTTGCCGGGGTTGCTGCAAAGGTGGCCTCTGGCGTGGCGATGATGAGATCGCATGCCAGGACTGTCTCGCAGGCACCACCCCAGACGCTCCCTTCAATCATGGCGATGATCGGTGCCGTAAAGTTTTCGAGTTCCCGGATCAGGTGACGCAAAGGATCGCGCCAGCCGAGCGGATCGACGCCCCCTCCGGGGAGCTCAGAAACATCGTGGCCGGACGACCAGACCTTGACGCCAGGTACTGCCCGGAGCACGGCGCAGCGCACGCCCAGTTGAGTAAATTCAGCAAGGGCGGCAATCTCCGCGTTAACCAGGGCCTCCGAGAGCGCATTGCGCTTGGCCTCGTAATTCAGGGTGATCGTGCCAACAGCAGATTCGATTTTGCTGGAAATCATGGGGTTTCAGGAGGTTGTTTAGTGTCGCATTGTAGCGGTCATGTTATTCCGCCATACCCTCACTACCTATAAGCCTGGCTGTGAAAGGATACAGAAAGTTTTATTTGCATCAGGGTTATTCGCGCCTACAATCCTGACTAAATTACTCAACATATATTTCACCGCCCCAATTTACCCCTAATCTCATATAGAGGATTTAAAAATGATCAACGTAAATGGCAAAGATATTGAGACCGACGCCGAAGGTTTTCTGGCGAACCTGGAAGACTGGTCGGAAGATGTTGCCGTCTGCCTGTCGCAACAGGATCAACTGGCGCTGGACGACAAGCACTGGCAGGTCATCAACTGGATTCGCGACTACTACGCTGAAAATTCCACCGCTCCCAACCTGCGTGTCATCAGCAAACTGATTGGCAAGGATCTTGGTGAAGAGTTCGGCGACAAGAAGTATCTGTTTGACCTCTTCCCCTATGGTCCGGCTAAGCAGGCTGGCCGTTATGCGGGGATGCCGAAGCCGACGGGCTGCGTTTGATCAGCTGCCCCCGCGCCGTTGGCTGAACGGGTGGCGCGGAACGGCTGGGTGACGGCCGCCCGGTGATTGCGGTTTTGTTGCTGAAGTGGCGGAGTGCCGTCCCGCCAGCGCCGACTTTTTCTCGGGATGGTCAGTGCCGGCCGGCTGCCAGGCTGGGACGAGGTGTTTCTTGCCGTTACCGATGAGGTCGGCACGTCCCATGGTTTTCAATGCGTCGCGCAGGAGCGGCCAGTTCTTCGGGTCGTGGTAGCGCAGGAATGCCTTCTGGAGTTTACGTTGGCCGCCGCCGCGCACGACGGGCACATCTTCCGAACTGGCTGACACGCGTTTGAGCGGATTCTTGCCGGTGTGCCACATGCTGGTGGCGATGGCCAGGGGCGTGGGCAGGAAGGTCTGTACCTGGTCAAGGCGGAAGCCGTTCTTCTTGAGCCAGAGCGCAAGTTCCAGCATGTCGGTATCGGTGGTGCCCGGGTGCGCAGCGATGAAGTAGGGGATCAGGTACTGTTCCTTGCCGGCGGCCTGCGAGGCGGCATCGAACATGCGCTTGAACTTGTCGTAGGCGCCCATGCCGGGTTTCATCATCTTCGACAGCGGCCCGGATTCGGTATGTTCGGGTGCGATCTTCAGATAGCCGCCGACATGGTGGGCGACGAGTTCCTTGACATATTCTGGCGAGCGCACGGCGAGGTCGTAGCGCAGGCCTGAGCTGATCAGCACCTTTTTCACTCCGGGCAATTGCCGCGCCTTGCGGTAAAGCGAGATCAGTGGGGTGTGGTCAGTATCGAGATTCGGACAGATGTCCGGATAGACGCAGGAAAGACGCCGGCAGGCAGCCTCGATCTTGGTGTCCTTGCAGGCCATGCGGTACATGTTGGCGGTCGGGCCGCCGAGGTCGGAAATGACGCCGGTGAAGCCGGGCGTCTTGGCACGGATGTCCTCGATCTCGCGCAGGATCGAATCTTCGGAGCGGCTCTGGATGATGCGGCCTTCGTGTTCGGTGATCGAACAGAAGGTGCAGCCACCGAAGCAGCCGCGCATGATGTTGATGGAGAACCGGATCATCTCCCACGCCGGTATCTTCGCGTCACCATAGCTCGGATGCGGCGCGCGGGCGTAGGGCAGGCCGAAGACGTGATCCATCTCGGCGGTGGTCAGCGGAATGGGTGGCGGGTTGAGCCACAGGTCGCGCTGGCCATGGCGCTGCACTAGCGCGCGGGCATTGCCGGGGTTTGATTCGAGATGGAAAACACGCGAGGCATGGGCATAAAGGACCGGGTCGGCTTTCACCGCCTCGAAGGCGGGCAAACGAATGACCGTATGGCTACGATCACTGCGGGGCAGGAGCTTTATTGCCGTCTCGCCAGTGCCGACTTTTGTCGCTACCGTTTCGTCGATCTCAATCCACGTTTCGTCAGGTGTCCAGTCGGCCGGCACCATGAAGGCCGTGCCGCGCAGATCGCGTACTGCCGCTATCTTTTCTCCCTTGGCGAGCCGGTGCGCCAGTTCCACCAGCGCGCGTTCGGCGTTGCCGAACAGCAGCAGGTCAGCCTTGCTGTCGACCTGCACGGAGCGGTGCACGGTATCCGACCAGTAGTCGTAGTGCGCGATGCGGCGCAGGCTGGCTTCGATGCCGCCAATGATGATGGGTACGCCGGCAAACGCTTCGCGCGCACGCTGGGCATATACCGTGACGGCATGGTCGGGACGTTTGTTCGGTGCCGCATCGGGCGTGTAGGCGTCGTCGGAGCGAATCTTGCGGTCGGCGGTGTAACGATTGACCATTGAATCCATATTGCCGGCGGTGATGCCAAAGAACAGCGCTGGTTTGCCGAGGCGGCGGAAGTCATCCGGCGAGGTCCAATCGGGTTGGCTGATGATGCCGACGCGAAAGCCCTGTGCTTCGAGCAGACGCCCGACGAGCGCCATGCCGAAACTGGGGTGGTCGATGTAGGCATCGCCGGTGACGAGGATGATGTCGCAAGCGTCCCAGCCGAGCACATCCATTTCTTTGCGCGACATTGGCAGAAAAGGCGCGGTGCCAAAGCGCTTGGCCCAATAGGGACGGTAAGCCGTCAGGCTTTTTACGGACTGCATCGAAACGGTTTACAGCCTGATGCGGCTCTGGGACGGGACATGCCGCGCCAGAAAGTCCATCTGGTCGGCCAGAATATTGCGGTTGCAGAGGATCAGGTATTCCGCCTTGTTGGGAACGTAGGGGGCATACAGGAGCTGCATGCTGGACTGTTCGGGCGTACGGCCGCTCTTGCGCTGGTTGCAGGGACGGCAGGCGGTGACCACGTTCATCCAGATGTCGCGGCCGCCTTGTGATACCGGCAAGACATGGTCACGCGTCAGGCGTTGGCCGACCAGCCGCTCGCCGCAATAGGCGCAAACATGATGATCACGGTGGAACAGTTCGCGGTTGTCGAGCGGCGGCACATGGTTGAAGTGGCGGCCGCTGAGTGCGCGGCCCTTGATGGCGATGATGCTGTTGGCGCAAATTTCTGAACGCTGGCCGGTCAGCCGGCTGACGCCGCCATGGATGGTAAAACTGTGCTCGCCGATACTCCACGCCACCAGATCCTTGGCGTAATAAAAACAGGCGTGCTGCCACGTCACCCAGCGGTGTGGCACACCGTGGGGGTCAAGCGTGAGGATCAGGGGGTATGCGCTCATGGAACGGACTTTACTCTTCGCCTTACAATTTCACCGTATGAAGACTATCAGAGCATTGTGACAATGGAAAGTTCGCTGCAGCGCAATGAACAGCGGCCGGAACCTGCAGGGTTTCCGTTGTCTCCGCTCGTACTTTCCCTGGCCTTGCATGTTGGCGTGCTGGCATGGTGGCTGCCGCAACCTTTCGGCGATGCTTTCTCCGTGCCGCCCGCGACCGTGTTGCGCGGAGAATTGCTGCCTGCGCTCCAAAAAGTGGAACATGTTGCCCCGCATGCCGTCCTGCCAGCACCGACTTTTTCCAAGACCATCGCTTCGGCGCCGGCCACGCGCATTCGCCATGAGGTAACCCCCAGGCTTCCCTCGCCCGTGATCACGCAGGACGCGGGCGGTAGCGCGCTGCCACAGGAAACTGCAGCCCCCGCCCACGTGGTACCGACTGCGGATGTGGCCGTGCCGGAGTCAGCGCCTGATCTTGCCGGCCTTCGGCAGTTCCGTCTTGCGCTGGCAGGGGAGGCGCGTCGCTTTCGTGTCTACCCGGAAGTCGCACGCCGCGCTGGATTGGTTGGCACTGCCGAGGTGCGTGTTGCCGTGGAGGCGGGCGGGCTGAACCGCAGCGCTCACCTTGCCCGCTCGAGTGGGCATGTGGTGCTCGATGCGGCTGCACTGGAAATGCTGCAACAGGCGGTCAACCAC
>CAIYZZ010000059.1 GCA_903930805.1 uncultured Rhodocyclaceae bacterium
AGCTGCAGAGTTTTCGGTATTCTTGCTGAAGGTGCGATCGGGAGCCGGCGGCTTGTCCTTGCCTTTGTGATTCACGTGCTTATCACTCTCGCCGTGACACTTGGTACATGTCGGCGTGCGCGGATCACCCCTGACGCCATGCTTGGTTGCAGCGATGGACATTACAGAAGTCTTCTCGAGAATACCAGGAACGGTATCATCGGCCTCGTCGTGACAGGCCGTACACTTCGCATCACCCTTGAGGATGAGATCCTGCTTCGGTGCATCGGCGGCCAAGACGGGAACTGCAAACCCCATGGCACATGCGAAGGCACTCAAGGCTAACAATCGACTCACAGCTTTCATTATTACCTCCCTTACATTCAAACTTGTTTGCACCCCGCCAGCCGACAGGATGCCAGTTACGAAATTTTTAGAGCGTCAGAATCCACTTGATCAACGCCTTGATCTGGGCGTCGTCTTTGGCTTCGATGATCTTGTGCTCTTCTTCGGTGCCGTCTTCGAGCTTGACCTTCGGCCCGGTTGTTATGTTCTTGTACATCTTGGCTTCGCCTTCAGCTTCCTTGCCCTTGTACTTGGCGGCAACCTTTTTGTAGGAGGGGCCTTTTTTGCCTTTGTCGATGGCGTGGCACTTGGTGCAATCGTTCTTCTTGAGGAGTGCCTTGAATTCCTCTTCGCCGTCGGCGGCCGCGACCGGTGCAGATATAGAAACGGCCAGCATGGCCGTGGCAACCACTAACAAGCCCTTCACGCTGCTGAATCTCATCTGTATTCCCCTTGCTGTTCGTTTTGGCAAAACCGCACAAAAGTTACATTTGCTTACTTTGCGGCACCGCAGGATTATCTTGCGGTTGGCTGACGGAAAATATCAGCGCAGGATTCATTTTTATGTAGGAATAATCCCAATCAACCAGCTTTTGACAAACAAGGCTTGGCGTCCGACGGCTAATGCCCGCCAAATTATCACCGTGAGTTTTTCTGGTGGTAATTATCGGCGTCAGACGTCAATAACCGGAAGTGGCAGGTTGCGGAACTGCAACACTCGGTCGAGTTTTCCACCTATCGCCGATGTGCCGGGGCAGCGCGGAAGACAGCATGACGCGATTTACACCATTTGATGCTGCCGATTACCTGGATAGTGATGAAGCAATCGCCGCGTAACTGACGGCTGCTCTTGAGAATGAGAACCCCGATCTGTTACTCGTCGCCGTCAAGGATGTTGCTCGTGCTCGCGGTATGACTCAACTGGCCAAAGATACCGGACTAGGGCGGGAAAGCTTCTACAAGGCTTTAACCCCTGGCGCGAAGCCCCGTTACGATACGGTGCTGAAAGTCGTGCAGACCCTTGGCGTCACGCTGCATGCTTCAGCGACCCATGCGCCGGTGGGGTGATTCAAGCTGCCTGTGCGAATGCCATGCGTATCTCGACGGCCTCGAAGGGAACAAACACAGCTTCATCGTCGGTACGCTCAACCAATCCTAAATCGATGAGGCGGCCAATGTCCGCATGGACGTTTGAGTAGTTGCGCCCAGACGTCTTCGCCAAAGCGTAGATACTCACCGGCCCGATTGCATGGCTTACCTCCAATTCGTCACGTCACGCTCGAAATCGGCCAGCAACGCATCCAATGCGGTGAATTCATAGTCAGACTCCACCTTGCCGATGTGCCGGTGATCACCTTTGCCGCGTTCGTTGTCATGGCGCACGAAGCATTTGCCCGGTCGCCCAAAGAATAATCGGTACTTGTAATCATGCGTGCAGGGCAACATACCTTGCGGGACCACTGGCCGACTTTGGGTAATGCGCTGTTACCGAGCAATTTCGGCAAGTGCAAGCCTCACGCCACCTGACAGGCCGGAATCGCCTCCACCTGTGCAGTGAGTGGCAGCCTCTCCGGCACCAGGCAGATGACCGCCCCGGTGCCGACTTCCAGCCCCAGACTTTTCAGCACCGTGAAATGGCGCACGGCATTGCAACCCGGCTGGGCCGTCTTCTTTATTTCGATCGGATGGATGCGACCGTCGCGCACGATCAGCACGTCGATTTCCTTCTGATCCTTGTCGCGGTAGTAATAAAAGGGGGCCTGTTTGCCGTTGTGCCACCAACTCTTCAACATCTCGCCAAGCACCCAGGTTTCGAAGATGGCGCCAGACAGCGCACCGGCCTCCAGCGTGGCCGGGCTGCTCCACTCGGTGAGGTAGGCCGCGAGCCCAGTATCGAGGAAATACAACTTGGGGGTTTTTACCAGCCGCTTGGAATGATTCGTGTGGTAGGGCTCCAGCAGCCAGACCAACCCCGAAGCCTGAAGGATGGAGAGCCAGTGCCTGGCCGTATTCGGTGCCACGCCAACATCGCGCGCCATGTCGGCCAGATTGAGTAGTTGCGCAGTCCGTGCTGCGGCGCTGCGTAATAAACGCGTGAAGGCCGTCAGGTCGCCCACCTGGGCCAGATCGCGCACGTCGCGCTGCAAATAGGTTTGCAGGTAAGAAGCGTAGAACAGGTCGTGGTCGGGAGCCTCACTGACATGGGGCGCCGGAAAACTACCGCGCCAGATGTGCTCGAACATCCGTACCAGCGGTGTGGGAGACGGTACCACGACGGCGGGCGGCATACCGGGCAGGAAAGGCTGGAGCGCCCCACCCTGCCCTTGGCTTTCGCCTAGCGACAAGCCCTGCAGGTGCATCACCGCCACACGTCCCGCCAGCGATTCGCTCACGTTCTGCATCAGGTGAAAAGGCTGCGAACCGGTCAGCCAGTACAGCCCCTTGCCGCCATCCGCATCGACGCTTTCCTTGATGAGCGGCAGCAGCCCAGGGGCATACTGAATTTCGTCAATCATCACCGGTGGCGGAAAGCACTGCAGGAACAAGGCCGGTTCATCGCGCGCCAGTGCCAGCAGCATCGGGTTGTCCAGGGTCACATAGCGGCGGGCGGCACATGAACATTTGCCCGGGTTGCTTCAGGTGGTGCGCACAGGGCCTCGAGCAAGGTAGTCTTGCCCACTTGGCGTGGCCCCGTGAGCATCAGCACCGGAAACTGGCGACTTGCCGAGGCAATGAAACCGGAAATGGATCGGGGTAGGTAAACGTCAGTCATGTTCGTCCAATACGCAGCAAGACTGCATATTGGACGATATTGAGTTTTCCGGGGCTGCCGGCTGCTCAATCTGTCGCGACTTCCAGCCCGCTTCCTTCTGATGCCTGAATGCC
>CAIYZZ010000060.1 GCA_903930805.1 uncultured Rhodocyclaceae bacterium
CACCAAGGCGCTGCATGAAACCCAAGCCCCTGTTGCCGATGCAGGTGGCGCGAATATCCTTTGCCCCGGCGGCTTCCCACTGGCGTATAGCATTCAGTGTTTGCCGCAGCACGTTGGTGTTGAGGCCGCCGCAGAGGCCCTTGTCGGTTGTCACCACCACCACACCGACGCGCTTCGGCGCCTCGTCCGACTTGCCCTTGCCAAGGAAGGGATGCCGATATTCGGTAACGTTGGCCGCTGCGAGATTGGCCGCCAGATGACGGATCTTCTCGCTGTAGGGACGGGCAGCGCGCATCCGCTCCTGCGCTTTGCGCATTTTTGATGCGGCCACCATCTCCATGGCCTTGGTGATCTTGCGGGTATTTTGAACCGACTTGATCTTGGTGCGAATTTCCTTGCCGCCTGCCATGGCGCTCTTCTCCTAAAGGATTAAGCCCAGGTCTTCTTGAACGCGGCCACGGCGGTCGCCATTTCGGCTTCGCCTTCCTTGTCCAGATCCTTGGTCGCCTCGATCTTGTCCATGAGCACGCCGTGCTGCTGACGCATGAATTGGTGCAGGGCCGCCTCGAAAGCGAGGATGCGCACAGTATCAACATCGTCCAGATAGCCCTGATTCACCGCGTAGAGTGAAACCGCCATCTCCCCCACCTGTAGCGGAGCATACTGCGCCTGTTTCATCAGTTCGGTGACACGACCGCCGCGCTCAAGCTGCTTGCGCGTGGCATCGTCGAGGTCGGAAGCAAACTGGGCGAAAGCGGCGAGTTCGCGGTACTGGGCGAGCGCCAGTCGCACGCCGCCACCAAGCTTCTTAATCGCCTTGGTCTGTGCAGCACCACCAACGCGCGAAACTGACACGCCAGCGTTGATGGCGGGACGGATACCGGCGTTGAACAGATCGGTCTCAAGGAAGATCTGGCCATCGGTAATTGAAATCACGTTGGTCGGCACGAAGGCCGATACGTCACCAGCCTGTGTTTCGATCACCGGCAGGGCGGTCAAAGACCCGGTCTTGCCTTTGACTTCACCGTTGGTGAGCTTCTCGACCCATGCTTCGGAAACGCGCGCGGCACGTTCAAGCAGACGTGAGTGCAGGTAAAACACGTCGCCGGGATAAGCTTCGCGACCCGGCGGACGACGCAGCAACAGGGAGATCTGGCGATAGGCCCAAGCCTGCTTGGTCAAGTCGTCATAAATAATCAGGGCGTCTTGGCCGCGGTCGCGGAAGTATTCGCCCATCGTGCAGCCAGAGTAGGGGGCAATAAACTGCATCGCGGCCGATTCGGAGGCGGTCGCGGCAACGACGATAGTGTATTCCATCGCACCGGACTCTTCGAGCTTGCGCACCACGTTCATGACCGTTGAAGCCTTCTGACCGATCGCCACGTAGATACAAAACAGATCTTTGCCCTTCTGGTTGATGATGGTGTCAACCGCGACGGCGGTCTTGCCGGTCTGGCGGTCGCCAATGATCAGTTCGCGCTGGCCGCGCCCAATCGGCACCATCGAGTCGATCGATTTGAGACCGGTCTGTACCGGCTGCGACACCGACTTGCGCCAGATAACGCCAGGGGCAACTTTTTCGATCTTGTCAGTCAGTTTGGCTTCGATCGGGCCCTTGCCGTCGATCGGTTCGCCCAGCGCATTCACCACGCGACCTATTAATTCGGGGCCGACCGGAACTTCGAGAATGCGGCCGGTACATTTGACCGTGTCGCCTTCGGTGATGTGCTCGTAGTCACCCAGCACCACGGCGCCAACTGAGTCGCGTTCAAGGTTCAGCGCTAGGCCGAAGGTATTGCCCGGGAATTCGAGCATCTCTCCCTGCATGACGTCAGCTAGGCCGTGAACGCGGCAGATGCCATCGGTCACCGTCACCACCGTACCCTCATTGCGGGCGATGGGAACAAGCTGCATGTTCTGAATCCGGCTCTTGATCAGGTCGCTGATTTCGGAGGGGTTGAGGTTCATGGAAAAACTCCTAGTTCTTGAGCGAGACCGCCATGGCATTCAATTTGCCACGGACGGAAGCGTCGATAACCTGGTCGCCCAGGGCAATACGGACACCACCGATCAGTTCCGGCGCAAGTGCGACGGTCACCTTGACCTTGCAGCCACATTTGCGTTCGAGATCGGCGGTCAGATTGGCGAACTGCTTGTCGTCGAGCGGGAAAGCCGAACTGACGATTGCCTCTTGCGTACCCTCTTGGACATTTTTGAGTTCGCCGAAGAGGGTGCTGATTTCAGGCAGCACGTCGAGCCGGCGGTTGTCAATCAGGACACTGGTGAAGTTGCGCTGGTCGGCAGTCAGCTCACCGGCTACACCGAGGAATAGTTCGGTGAGCACGGCGGGCGATACCCGCGGATCGGCGATGCACTCAAGCATCTTCTCATCGGCAGCTGCAGCAGCCATGCGCTCCAGCGCACCTTGCCAGGAGGCCAATGCACCACCCGACCTGGCCAGATCGAAGGCGGCTTCGGCGTAGGGGCGAGCGACGGTGACGTTCTCGGCCATGCTGGATTAAAGCTCCACTTTCAGCTGGTTGAGCAGCTCAGCGTGGGTGGCTGCGTCGATCTCCTTGCGGAGTATCTGCTCGGCACCCGCGACTGCCAGTAAAGCAACCTGGTCGCGCAGGGCTTCCTTGGCACGTTGGGCAGCCACACCGGCCTCACCCTCGGCGGCAGTTCGCGCGGCGGAGATAATGCGTGCAGCTTCGACACGGGCTTCGTCAAGGATCTGCGAACCTTGGCGCTCGGCACCGGCACGCAATTCATTGGACGACTCGCGGGCCTTGCGCAGTTCGTCGGTAGCGCGGCGTTCGGCCAGCGCCAGATCGGATTTCGCCTTGTCCGCCGCCGCCAAACCATCGGCGATCTTGGATGCGCGCTCGTCGAGTGCCTTCATGATGGGCGGCCACACGAATTTCATCGTGAACCACGCCAGAATGAAGAACACAACCAGCTGCGCGAATAGCGTTGCGTTCAGATTCACGGTTCTCGCTCCTCTCGGCTTGAAAGGGCGCCGCTTACTTGATGAACGGGTTGGCGGTGGTGTACCAGAGGGCGATACCGGTACCGATAATGAATGCGGCGTCGATCAGGCCGACCAGCAGGAACATCTTGGTCTGCAGAGTGTTCATCAGTTCGGGTTGACGAGCCGATGCTTCGAGGAAGCGGCTGCCCATGATGCCGATACCGATACAGGCGCCTGCAGCGCCGAGGCCGATGATCAGGCCGGCGGCCAGCGCGACGAAACCAACGATGTTGCCTTCCATGATGACTCCTTGTGTTTAAAAATGAAGGTTGGGGAAATTAAGGCTGATTGAAACTCTTATTGACACTTAGTGACTCTCATGCGCCTGACCGATATACACCAGCGTCAGCATCATGAAAATAAAAGCCTGCAGGGTAATGATCAGGATGTGGAAAATAGCCCAGATGGTGCCGGCGAAAACACCGCCGATCCAGAGCAGGCCGCTGCCGACGGTGCCCGCCCAAGCGGCACCCATCAACGCAATCAGCATGAAAATCAGTTCGCCGGCGTACATGTTGCCGAACAACCGCATGCCGTGCGAAACGGTCTTGGCGACGAACTCGATCAGCTGCATGGCGAAGTTGATCGGATAGAGCACCGGGTGGCTACCGAAGGGCGCGGTGAAAAGCTCGTGCAACCAGCCGCCGATGCCCTTGATCTTGATGTTGTAGTAGAGACAGATCAGCAACACGGCCAGCGACATGCCGAGCGTGGCATTCAGGTCGGCAGTTGGCACGATACGCAGATAGGCATGATGCGGATCATGGCCGGTCGCACCGAATATGGCAGCCCAGATGTTCGGCAACAGGTCAACTGGCAGCAAGTCCATGGCATTCATCAGGAAAATCCAGACGAACACAGTGAGCGCTACAGGGGCGACGAATTTGCGTGATTCTGGGGAATGGACGATACCCTTGGCCTGGTCGGCGACCATTTCGACCATGATCTCGACGGCGGCCTGAAAACGACCGGGCACACCCGAGGTCGCCTTCGCGGCAGCGCGCGCCATGATCAACACTGCAAGAAGGCCGATGCTGACAGAGAAAAACAAGCTGTCAAGATGAAAAACCGACCAATCTACCAGCGAGGCCTGATCGGCACTCTTCAGGTGGGTCAGGTGGTGAACGATGTATTGGGAAGCGTTGGGGGCGTTCTCGGTAGCCATGTTTTTCAAGTCTTAAGCAATAGCGCAAAAAGATTAACAAACAGCACGGCGAACAATCCGGCGATTAACGCCGGCCAAATTACCTCAATCATGCGCGGCAAAAACATCAGCAACGCAATCACTGCAAACAGCTTGACGGCCTCGCCCATCAGAAACCCCGCCGCACCAGCCTGCTGCGTCATTATGGCCAAACGCAAGCGCAGCACGAACAACAGGTTTGGCAGAAAGTACGCCGCACCACCAACCAAAGCCGACAGGGCACCGCTAGATCCCGCCAGCAGCCCGGCAGTCGCCGCTACTGCCAGAATCACTACTGCCTGGAGCAAGAGCGTCTTGAACATCCTCCCGACAGCCTTTCTTCCACACTGTAAGATTCACCGTGTCACGCCCAGATCAAACTTGTGCGGAACTGAAGCTACACCTAACCGCGTAAAGCGCGGCAATATAAATTGAATGAGACGATAAGTCAATATATTTATTGCAATGCAGCAAATCTATAGCTGACTGTATTTATCGGCATTACCCCCGCAAACGCTTCAGAATTCCGTCGAGCTGATCCAGGCTGGCAAAGCGAATTGTCAGCGCACCAGACCCCTTGCGGTTAGCACTTACTTTTACGGTAGCGCCTATGGCGTCGGCAAGATCCTCTTCAAGCCGCACCAGATCACGACTTTTTTCTTGGGCCGGCTTGTGCTTTAGCGGGTTGAGTTCGCGGGCTACGCGCCGCTCGGTTTCGCGCACCGAATAGCCCTTGTCGGCCACTTCGGCGGCGAGGCGACCCTGTTCGGTTTTCGGCACTGCAAGAAGGGCCCGTGCATGGCCCATCTCGATATCGCCTGCCATCAAGAGATCCTGCGCCGGTTTGGCCAGTTGCAGCAAACGCAGCAGGTTGGTGGCGGTAGAGCGCGAACGCCCGACGGCATCGGCGGCCTGCTGGTGCGTCATGCTGAATTCATCGATCAAGCGTTGCAGACCCGCCGCCTCTTCCAAGGGATTCAAATCTTCGCGCTGGATGTTTTCGATCAGCGACATGGCCAGCGCCGCATCGTCAGGAATGTCACGGATCAGCACAGCTACTTCGGTGAGCCCGGCAATTTGTGAGGCACGCCAGCGCCGTTCGCCGGCGATGATTTCGTGGCGACCATTGGCCACCGGACGGACAGAAATCGGCTGTATCAAGCCCTGCGCCTTGATGGAAGCGGCGAGGTCTTCGAGCGAACCAGGATCCATGCGCGTACGCGGCTGGTATTTGCCCGGTTGCAAATCGCCGATAGGCAGTGTGCCCTGACGCTGGGTATCAGCTTCGCTATCATTTCCGGCCAGCAGGGCTTCCAACCCGCGACCCAAGCCTTTCTTGCGTTGAATCATGGTGCGGTTTTCTCCTTTTCCCAAGTCTTGACACGCTCAATCATCTCCTGCGCAAAAGCGAGATAGGCCTGGGCCCCCTTCGCGTTCTTGTCGAACAGCACCCCGGGCACACCATAACTGGGTGCCTCGGCGAGACGTACATTACGCGGCACCAAGGTTTTGAATACCTTGTCGCCGAAATGCTGCTCTAACTGTGCCGAAACCTGATTGGACAGCGTCGAACGCGGATCGAACATCACACGCAGCAAGCCGATGATCTTGAGATCGCGATTGAGGTTTTTGTGCACCTGCTTGATGGTATTCACGAGATCGGACAGACCCTCCAGCGCGTAGTACTCGCACTGCATCGGGATGATGACGCCATGCGCGGCACACAAGCCATTGAGCGTCAGCATTGACAGCGAGGGCGGGCAATCTATCAGGACGAAGTCGTAGTCATAACGATGCTCCTGCAGGGCACCCTTGAGCCTCATCTCGCGCAGATCCAGATTGACCAGTTCGACTTCGGCACCGGCAAGATCACGGTTCGCGGGCAATACATCGAAAGCGGCAGCGGGCGAGGTCTGGCGCACATCTGCCAATGGCCGCAGCCCGACCAGTAATTGGTAGACCGAGCGGGTCAACCCGCGTTTGTCGATGCCGCTGCCCATGGTGGCATTACCTTGCGGGTCAAGATCGACGAGCAGGGTGCGTTGGCCAGCCTGGGCCAGCGCAGCGGCCAGATTGACTGCTGTGGTAGTCTTGCCTACCCCGCCCTTCTGGTTGGCTATGGCGAAAATATGCATCGTCAGGTTTTCTCCAGTTGAAGCAAATGGCGTTTAGCGGCAAGGCCGGGAACGTTCAATTCATGGCAAGCCGTTACCTGCCAACCCACAGGCAGTGCAGCCATTTCATCGGCAGGGTAGGCTCCCTTCATCGCCCAGAGGCAGGGTGACAAATGGCCAGCCAAACCGATAAAGTCGGCCAAGCAAGCGAAAGCACGTGAAATAACTGCATCGAATTTCTCCTTTAAATATTCAACACGGCCACAGTGAATGCTCACATTTGCCAAGCCTAGATCGATCTTGCCCTGACGCTGAAAGGTAGATTTTTTCTCTACCGCCTCGATTGATGTGACCTGCCAATCCGGTCGGGCAATAGCCAACACCAAACCGGGCAGCCCGGCACCGCTACCGACATCAGCCAGATGGAACGGGTGCCGTCCCGCTAACGCCGACTTTTCCAGTATCGGCAACACCACCAGCGAATCAAGCACGTGATGCGTCACCATCTCGACAGGATCACGAATCGCCGTCAGATTGTAAGTGCGATTCCACTTTGACAGAAGCGCCAGATAACTGACAAGCTTTTCCTCCGCACCTGCCGGCAGGGCAAGCCCAAGTTCAGCAACGCCTTCATGGAGTATCACTCCCGCCCCCGCAGTTTCTTCAGATGCACTAGCAGGATTGAGATTGCTGCGGGAGTCACACCTTGAATGCGCCCGGCTTGGCCCACGGTCTGCGGACGCTGCACAGCAAGTTTCTGCCGCACTTCGATTGACAGACCATTCAGTGCAGCGTAGTCGAGATCATCCGGAATAGGCAAAGACTCCTGGGATGCCATCTTCGCGACGTCTTCCTTCTGCCGCTCGATGTAACCGTGATACTTGGCCTGAATCTCGATCTGTTCCACGACATCGGGCGCAGTGACCGCAATACCTGCCCTAGGTAAAGTCATCAAAGCCTTATAGTCCACTTCGGGTCGACGTAGCAGGTCGAACAACGAATATTCGCGTTCGATAGGCTTACCCAATACGCGCTCCACCTCATGCATGGCCACGACGTTGGGATTGATCCAGACATGTTTCAAACGCTCGGCCTCGGCGGCTATGGCATCGCGTTTCCGGTTGAAAGCCTCCCAGCGCACGTCATTGACGAGTCCAAGGTTGCGGCCAGTCTCGGTCAAGCGCAAGTCGGCATTGTCCTCGCGCAAGCTAAGGCGGAATTCGGCACGACTGGTAAACATGCGGTAGGGTTCGGTCACGCCGCGCGTGATCAGGTCATCCGTCAGAACGCCGAGATAAGCCTCGTCGCGCCGCGGCCACCAACTGGCTTCCCCTCTGGCCTGCAATGCCGCATTAACGCCAGCGAGCAAACCTTGCGCAGCCGCCTCTTCATAACCCGTAGTGCCATTGATCTGACCGGCAAAGAACAGGCCACCGATAGCACGGGTTTCGAGTGTAGCCTTGAGACCGCGCGGATCGAAATAGTCGTACTCGATGGCGTAGCCGGGTCGGGTAATATGAGCATTCTCCATACCACGGATCGAGCGCACCAAAGCAAGCTGGACATCGAAGGGCAGACTGGTCGAGATCCCCTGCGGATAGATTTCGTGGGTATCAAGACCTTCGGGTTCGAGAAAGACTTGGTGGCTATCCTTGTCGGCAAAGCGATGAATCTTGTCTTCGATTGATGGGCAGTAGCGCGGCCCGATGCCTTCGATGACCCCCGTAAACATCGGGGAACGATCTAGCGCGCCACGAATGATGTCATGGACACGCGAATTGGTATGAGTGATCCAGCACGGCACCTGGCGCGGATGTTGTGCGGCATTGCCAAAAAAGGAAAACACCGGTATGGGCGTGTCGCCGGGCTGTTCCTGCATCACCGAATAATCGATGGTCTTACCATCGAGGCGCGGCGGTGTGCCGGTCTTGAGCCGGCCGACCGGTAGATTCAGTTCGCGTAAGCGTGCCGCCAACGACAGCGATGGCGGATCACCAAAGCGCCCGGCGCGGTAGTTTTCCAAGCCGATATGTACCAAACCATTGAGAAAAGTGCCGGCGGTCAGCACTACCGTCGCGGCCTCGAAACGCACACCGAGTTGGGTGATGATTCCGGTCACCCGATCCCCCACGACCGCGAGATCATCGGCCGCCTGCTGAAACAGAGTTAGATTTGGTTGATTTTCCAATCGCCCACGGATGGCTTGGCGATAAAGCGACCGGTCTGCCTGGGCACGTGTGGCGCGCACAGCCGGGCCTTTCGACGCATTCAAGATACGAAACTGGATGCCAGCCTCATCAGTGGCCGCTGCCATGGCACCACCGAGGGCATCAACCTCTTTGACCAAGTGTCCCTTGCCGATGCCACCGATCGATGGATTGCAGGACATGGCTCCCAGTGTTTCGATATTGTGCGTCAGCAACAACGTGCGTGCGCCGGCGCGTGCAGCCGCCAGCGCTGCCTCGGTGCCAGCATGTCCGCCACCGATCACGATGACATCAAAACGATCAGGGAAAAGCATGGGCAAAAGTCGGCGCTGGCCAAGTGAAAAAATGAGCGGCGGGAAAGGGGCGTAATGATACGCCGTCAATTGCCCAACACCAACCTCACGAATGTTTCACGTGAAACGCAGAGGTGCAGTTTCACGTGAAACATTAAGTCGGCTACTGCTTATGCCCACCCAGGCCCAGATAACACTCCACCACTTTCGGATCATCCTCAAGTTGATCGGATGGCCCCTCAAGCGCGATCTCGCCGGTCTCTAGAACATAGCCGTAATCCGAGACCTGCAATGCAGCGCGGGCGTTCTGTTCAACCAGCAGGATAGCACCACCCATCTTGCGCAAATCGGCGATGACACGGAATATTTCACGCACAATAAGTGGGGCCAGGCCAAGACTGGGCTCGTCGAGCATGAGGATTTTTGGCTGCGCCATCAGCGCGCGCCCGACCGCCAGCATCTGCCGCTCACCACCAGAAAGCGTGCCCGCCATTTGCTGATGACGCTCCTTCAGGCGAGGAAAAACGGTATAGACCTTTCCCAGCGTAGTCTGTTCATCGCGAAACCCAAGCCGGCGGCGCATGAAAGCGCCCAGAAACAGATTGTCGGCCACGCTCATTTCGCCGAACAGTTCGCGCTTTTCTGGCACCAACGTCATTCCGCGCGCGACCATCTGCTCGATGTCGATATGCGTTTGTAATTCGCCCTGATAGCGCACGGTACCACGACCGACGGGCAGCACACCCATCAGCGCGGAGAGCAGGGTAGTCTTGCCCGCGCCATTCGGGCCGATCACGGTGACGATCTCGCCGGGCCGGACTTTGAGTGACACATGATGGAGCGCCTCGACCTTGCCATAAGACACGCACAGGTCGGTTACCTCCAAGATCGGTTCGGGAAACGACGCACTCATTTCAATCGACCCCCCCCAAATACGCCTCGATCACCACCGGATCGTTCTGCACATCATGCGGCAGGCCCTCGGCGATCTTCTTGCCGAACTCCATCACCACTACGCGATCGGCCAGATCCATGACGAATTCCATGTCGTGCTCAACCAACAGGATGCTCATGCCCGTGGCGCGTAACTGCTTGAGGAGTTCGGCCAATGCCTGCTTTTCAAGGAAGCGCAAGCCAGCGGCCGGCTCGTCAAGCAAGAGCAGCGAAGGATCGGCGGCAAGCGCACGGGCAATCTCGACGATGCGCTGCTTGCCGAGTGGCAGACTACCGGCAGCTTCATGCAGGTTTTCACCCAGACCGACGCGTTCGCATTGGCGTGCCGCCTCGGCAAGTAGCCGTGACTCCTCGTCACGCTCCAGATGCAGTGCGGCGGCAATCACGCCCTTGCTGCCCCGCATATGAGCACCGAGGGCGACGTTTTCCAGCACCGTCATGCCCGGCAGCAGGCGTACATGCTGGAAGGTGCGGCTCATGCCCAATTGTGCAATGTAGCGCGCGCTGCGGCCAGCAACGCAAGATCCGAGGAAGCGCACCTCTCCGGAGGTCGGTGGATTGACCCCGGTGATCAGGTTGAACAAGGTCGACTTACCGGCACCGTTGGGACCGATCAGCGCAAGAATTTCCCCGCTCGCGACCGTCAGGCTCATGCGGTCATTAGCTACCAGGCCACCGAACTGCTTGACGACATCCTTTACCTCAAGCAGCGTCGTGCCAACAGCCAGAACAGCGCGGCGCGGCAGTGCTTCGTCCGCAACAGGCCGTCCCGCCAGCGCCGACTTTTCTGCCCGCACCCAGCTGGAAAGCCACGGCCATAGCCCGTCGCGCGCCCGATGCAGCACAAAGATCATCAGCAGGCCAAAGGCAATCATCTCGAAGTTGCCCGAGGCACCAAACAGTTGCGGCAGCAAATCCTGCAACCATTGCTTGAGAATAGTGATCATCGCCGCACCGACCAGCGCACCCCAGACATGCGCCGCACCACCGATCACTGCCATGAACAAGTATTCGATGCCGATGTGCAGGCCGAAAGGCGTCGGATTGAGAAAGCGCTGTAGGTGGGCATACAACCAGCCAGATAGAGCGGCGAAGAGGGCGGCGATAACAAAGATGACAATCTTGGCGTGCGCGGTATTGACGCCCATCGCCTCGGCCATCACCACGCCGCCCTTGAGGGCACGGATGGCGCGGCCTGTGCGCGAGTCGAGCAAATTGCGCGTCAGCCACACAGCTGCCAACAGCACGGCCCAGATCAGATAGTAGTAGTGGCGACCATCGCGCAACTCGACGCCTGCCACGCTTAGCGTCGGAATGCCACTGATACCCGTATGACCGCCAAGAAATTGCAGGTTGCCAAAAAGGAAATATAGCGAGATGCCCCAGGCGATGGTGCCGAGCGGCAGATAGTGGCCGGACAGACGCAAAGTCAGCAAACCCAGCAGCAGGGCAACGCCAGCCGTCAGCAGCAGCCCGGCCACCAAGCCACCCCAGGGGTTGGCCAGCGGCACCAACCAGACCGGCAAATCAGTCGCAGTGGTCAGGGCCGCCGTGGTGTAGGCGCCAAGACCGACGAAGGCCGCCTGGCCGAACGAAGTCAGCCCACCGACACCCGTCAGCAACACCAGCCCAAGGGCCACCAGTGCATAGAGGCCGATGTAATTGAGCAGGGTCACGTGAAACTCCGGCAGCACCAGCGGCCCCAAAACCAGCAGGACGACAAAAATACCCGTGATCTGGCGCTGGCCAAGCACCTTCACAATCACTCCTCTTCCTCGACATGGTGCGCCGCCAACGAGCGCCAGACCAGCACGGGGATGATCAGGGTAAACACGATCACTTCCTTGAAAGCTGAAGCCCAGAAGGACGAAAAGGATTCAAGCAGTCCAACCAAGAGCGCACCCGCCGCCGCCACCGGGTAACTCACCAGCCCGCCGACGATGGCGCCGACGAAGCCCTTGAGGCCAACAAGGAAGCCGGTGTCATAATACACAGTGGTCATCGGCGCGATAAGGATACCCGACAGCGCACCGATGGCCGCTGCCAACAGGAAGGAGAGCTTACCGGCCAACGTGGTCGAAATGCCCATCAGGCGGGCACCGGCACGGTTCATGGCCGTGGCGCGCAGCGCCTTGCCATAGAGGCTCTTCTCGAAAAACACATATAGCGCGATGATCAAAACCGCACTTGCTCCCACTACCCAGAGACTCTGACCGGAAATCGTCAGCCCGCCGATATCGAGCGTCAACTCGGAAAATGCCGGCGTGCGCGAACCCTCGGCACCGAAGAACAACAGCCCCAACCCAACCAGCGCCAGATGCACCGCCACCGACACGATAAGGAGAATCAGCACCGGCGCCTCGGCGATCGGCTGATAAGCCAGGCGATACAGTTGCGGCCCGAGCGGCACCACCAACGCCAGCGCCAACACCACCTGCAAGCCCATCGGCCAGCCTTGTGGCGCCAGCCACAACACCACAACAGTCATGACAATTGGATAGATTAGCTGCCAGCCGACCAGTTTCGCGAGACGGCGTCCGCCCTGCCGCCAAGCCGCCGGCGCATCCAGCGCCGCCACTGCCGCACCCATGGCCAACAACAGCCAGAGTGTGCCGGGCGCATTACCGGTCTGCAGGCTTGCCAGCGTCAAGGCACCATAGGCGACGAATTCGCCCTGCGGGATAAAAATGACGCGGGTAACGGCGAATATCAGCACCAAAGCCAAAGCCAACAGGGCGTAGATCGCTCCATTGACAATACCGTCCTGCCCGAGCAGCAACGCAATTTGCAAATCCATCGAAATCCGCCCAACCAACTCAAACAATAAGGGCGCCGGAACCGTCCGACGCCCTTGCCTTGTTGCAAGTAGCGCTTACTGGATCAGTTTCCAGTCACCATTCTCCACCTTGACCATCACGCGCGCACGCTGGTCGAAACCAAGGTGATCTTGCGCCGACATGTTGACGATGGCGTGCGATACCGTGACATTCTTCAACCCTTCGAGGGCATCGCGTAGTGCGTGCTTGAATTCTTTCGTGCCTGGCTTGGCCTTCTTCAGAGCGACCGGCACGGCATTTTGCAACAGCAAACCTGCATCCCACGCGTGGGCACCGAACGTTGAGGAACTGCCCTTGCCATGGGCCGCCTCATACTTGCCAACGTAATCCAGTGCCACTTTCTTGATCGGGTTGCTATCCGGCAGTTGCGCTGCCACCAGCACCGGGCCAGCCGGGAGGAAGGTGCCTTCGCAATCCTTGCCGCAAACGCGCAGGAAGTCTTTATTCGCCACGCCGTGCGTCTGGTAGAAGGCACCCTTGTAGCCTTTTTCCTTCAGAGTCTTTTGCGGCAGCGCAGCAGGTGTGCCCGAGCCCGCGACCAACACTGCATCCGGCTTCGCTGTCAGGATTTTCAGCACTTGGCCGGTTACCGAAGTATCGGCACGGTTATAGCGCTCATTGGCGACGACTTGCAACTTGCGCGCTTCTGCAATCTTGCTGAACTCATTGAACCAGCCCTCGCCGTAGGCGTCGGCAAAACCGATGAAAGCCACGCTCTTCACACCTGCATTGGTCATGTGCTCGACAATCGCAGTGGACATCTGGATGTCGTTTTGCGGCGTCTTGAATACCCACTTCACCTTCGGGTTGGCCGCATCGACAATGCGCGCACCTGCCGCCATCGAGATCATCGGCGTTTCGGCTTCAGCCGCTATGTCGATCATCGCCAGCGAATTCGGCGTGATAGTCGAGCCGACGATGACGTCCACCCTGTCCTCGGTCAGCAGCTTGCGCGTGTTCTTCACCGCCGTGGTGGTATCGGAGGCATCGTCGAGAATGATGTAGTTGATCTTCTCGCCGCCGATGCTGGTTGGCATCAGGGCGAAAGTGTTTTTCTCTGGAATACCGAGCGAGGCAGCCGGACCGGTGGCCGATACAACCACGCCGACATTGATGTCGGCCAACGCCTGGCCGGCAAAAGCAGCGGTGACGGCAACAGCCAACAGGGATTTGAGTTTCATGTTCATGGGCTCCTCCAAAATTTTTTAAGTGTGGGTTTGCGGCAAACGGCGAATTTAACATCGTGCCGCCCGTCCGTCCATGCAAGGCAACAGGTTTTTCAATCAGGCAAATAGCGTATTCCAGGCAATTTTGCCGATCAGCAGGCTGGTCACACTCAAAAATACAAATCGTACGAAACCACTACCGTGACGAATCGCCAGCCGCGCACCCAGTTGTGCACCGGCAATATTGCACACCGCCATGCCCAGGCCAAGCATCCACAGCACATGGTCTTGCGGCACAAAAAGCAGTAGCGCCCCAGCGTTTGTAGCCGCATTGACGATTTTGGCCGTCGCCGAAGCATGCAAAAAATCCATGCCGAACAGGCGCACGAAAGCGAAGATCATGAAACTGCCCGCTCCCGGCCCAAACACGCCGTCGTAAAACCCCAGCAAGGCACCGACCGCGAGCGCCACCCAGCGCAACCGATGCGGCGGCACACGCGACACAGAGGCCTGTGTGCCGAAACCTGGCTTCATCAAGGTATAGATCGCCACCGCCACCAACAGTACCAGCACCAGCGGTCGCATCACCTCCTTGGGTAACCAGGCCACTACCGCCGCGCCGGCGAAAGAAAACAGGAAAGCAGAAAACGCCGTCGGCAATACCAACGCCCAGGGCATCGTCACCTCCCGCGCGTAGCGGCGTGCGGCATTCAGGGTGCCAAATATCGAGGCAACCTTGTTGGTGCCCAAGAGGGTCGCCGGCGATTCTCGCGGCAAGCCGGCAAATAGCGCCGGCACCTGGATCAGCCCGCCACCACCCGCCACGGCATCGACAAAGCCAGCCAAGACCGCCGCCAGCAGAAGGGCCAGCCAGGTGGGATCAAGAACCATTTATTTCACCGTTCCGTCAGCACCGACTTTATCAACGGTGCGGCACCGGCAGAAGTTTTTGCAGGGCATGTATGGTGTCATCGACGTAGGTGAAAACGACGGGGATCACCAGCAGGCTGAGGAAGGTGGAGGTAATCAGCCCGCCGATGACAACGATGGCCATCGGCGCGCGGAAACTCGGGTCGGTGCCGATACCCAATGCGATCGGCAGCATACCAGCACCCATGGCGACGGTGGTCATCACGATGGGCCGGGCGCGCTTGCGGCAGGCATCAAGCAAGGCGTGCCAGCGGTCGAGGCCATGCTCACGACGGGCGAGAACGACATAATCGATCAGCAGGATCGAGTTCTTGGTGGCGATGCCCATCAGCATGATCAGACCGATCATTGACGGCATCGACAACGCCGACTGAGTCACGAACAGCGCGAGGAAGGCTCCCGGTACGGCCAGCACCAGCGCGGCGAGAATGGTCGCCGGTTGCACGAAATCCTTGAACAGCAGCACCAGCACGACGTAGATGCAGAGCACACCGGTCAGCATGGCGAGGCCAAAGCTGGCGAAGATTTCCCCCATCGCTTCGGCGTCGCCAACCGTGGTCTGCTGGATGCCCGGCGGCAGATGCTTCAGGCTGGGCAAGGCCAGCGCCAGCTTTTCCACGTCGCCGAGCGGCTGCTGGTTGAGCTCGATTTCAAAATTGATGTTGCGCAGCCGGTCGTAACGATCGATTTCGGCCGGACCACCGGCCAGCGCAAGGCTGGCGACGTTGGCGATCATAACCGGCCCGTGCGTACCCGGCACGGTCAGGCGCTCCAGCAAGCCAAGGTCTTGGCGGGCTTCGGCCGGCAGCTTGACGACGATGGGAATCTGCCGCTGGGTCAGGTTCAGCTTGGCGATGCTCTGGTCGTAATCGCCGGCGGTGGCGATGCGCAACACGTCGGCTATGGCCGCCGATGTCACGCCAAGATCGGCGGCGCGGGCGAAGTCTGTGCGTACTACCAGCTCCGGCCGCGTCAGGCTCGCCGTGGTGGTCACCGCACCGATTCCGGGAATCGTGCGCAATTCACGCTCGACGATAAGTGCATGTTCAGCCAGCAGTAATCCGTTTTCACTGGCCAGCACCAGCACGTATTTCTCGGAAGAGCCGCCGAAACCGACCTTGACCTGCACGCCCGGTAGCACCGCCAGCGCCTCGCGCAGTTCGCGCTCGACCGTCTGCTTCTTGACGCCGCCACGCTCCTGTCGCGGCGTCATGTTGATGGTCAGCGTCGCTTTTCGCACCTCGGCTGCGCCGCGCGGCGCGAAAGGGTCTGAACCTGCCGCCCCGCCGCCGATGGCCGTATAGACCATCTTTACATGCGGGTGCTTTTCAACAATGAGGCGCGCAGCCTCGGCCGCGGAATAAGTCTCCTTGAAGGTGCTGCCGGGTTGCAGCGAGAGATACACCTGCGTCTGCGAAAGATCATCGGGCGGCAGGAAACCGGTGGGCAGCAGCGGCACCAGCGCGAAGGAACCGAAGAAGAAGACGATGGCGACAAACGTCGTCTGCAGGCGGTGCCCGAGACACCACGCCGCCCATCCGGTGTAGATCTCCATCCAGCGCGGCTCGTGATGCGTCTTACTTGGCGGGCGCAGGAGGTAGGCGGCCATCATTGGCGTCAGCATGCGTGCGACGACCAGTGAGAAGAACACGGCGATGGCTGCCGTCCAGCCGAACTGGACGAAGAACTTGCCCGCCACGCCGCTCATGAAGGCAGTGGGCAAAAACACCGCGATCAGCGTAAAGGTGGTAGCGATCACGGCCAGGCCGATTTCGTCGGCCGCTTCCATGGCGGCCTGGTAAGGGGTTTTGCCCATCCGCAGGTGGCGCATGATGTTCTCGATCTCGACGATGGCATCATCGACGAGGATGCCGACGATCAGCGACATCGACAGCAGGGTCACCACATTGAGGGAAAAACCCATCACGTACATCACGGCGAAGGTCGGGATCGCCGACAGCGGCAGGGCCGTTGCCGAGACCACCGTCGCCCGCCAGTCGCGCAGGAATAGCCAGACGACAATGACGGCGAGCACGGCGCCCTCGATCAGCAGCGTCATCGACCCCTCGAAGTTCTCGACCACCGGATCGACGAAGTTGAAGGCTTCGGTGATGGTGATATCGGCGTAGTCGGCCTTGAGCTTTTCCAGCGCGGAACGCACGCCGTTTGTCACATCGACTTCGCCGGCCCCACGACTACGCACAATCTCGAAGCCGACCACCGATTTGCCGTTGAGCAGCGCTGCGGAGCGCTGTTCGGCCACCGTGTCACTGACTGTAGCCAACTCGTTCAGCCGCACGCGGCGCCCGTCGGCCAGCGCAATTTCCATGGCGCCGATTTCCGCGGCGGACTGCACGGTGGCAATGGTACGCACCGATTGCTCGGCGCCGCCGACATCCGCCCGCCCCCCCGAGGCATCCTGCTGGATCTGCCGCAACTGGCGCGAAACGTCGGCTGCCGTGGCACGCAGCGCCAGGAGGCGGGCCGGATCGAGTTCGACACGAATTTCTCGCGTAACCCCTCCCACGCGGGAGACTGCGCCGACGCCACGCACACTGAGCATGGCCTTGGTCACAGTGTTGTCGACAAACCACGACAGCGCCTCGTCGTCCATGCGGGTGGAAGCAACAGTGTAGGTAAGGATGGGCGAACCGGCCAGATTGACCTTGGAGATCACCGGGTCCCTGAGTTCTCCCGGCAGGTCGGCACGAATGCGCGAGATGGCATCGCGGACGTCGTCAACCGCCTCCTGCGGCAGCTTCTCCAGGCGGAATTCCACCGTGACGGTGGCCGTGCCATCCTGCACCTTGGTGTAGATGTGCTTGAGACCCTGCAAGGTGGCGACGGCATTCTCGATCTTGCGCGCCACCTCGGTTTCCATCTGTGCCGGCGCGGCGCCGGGCAGGCTGGCGGTGACGGTGACCGTCGGCAGATCGATGTCCGGAAACTGCTGAATTTTCATGCCTTTGAAGGCCATCGCCCCGAACAGGGTGAGCATGAGGAACAGCAACACCGCCGGGATCGGGTTGCGAATAGACCAAGCGGAAACGTTCATGGCTGCGCCGGAACGATGCGCACGGTGTCACCGTCGGCGAGGAAGCCGACGCCGCTGGCCACCACCCGGGTCTTCGCATCCAGACCAACGACCTCGACATGCTCACCATTTCTACGGCCGGTGGCGATCTTGGTCTGAGCAACCTTGTCACCCTCGACACGAAACACGTAGGCGAAGCCTTCGCGCAACAACACGGCGGATTGCGGCAGGGTCAGTGCCGGGCTTTGACCAAGGCGGAATTCGCCGCGGGCAAACATGCCAGCGCTGACCCTGCCGGCCGCAGTAGCAGATGTTGTGGATGGGGCGGGCAGGTCGACATACACCAGCGCATTGCGGGTCTGCGGGTCCACAGTCGGCGCCACGACACGCACCACGCCCGGTACCGATTCCCCGTTTGGGCTCTCCAGCGTGGCAGCCTGCCCCGGCTTGAGGCGGGCGAGTTCTGCTGCGGTAACTTCGGCGCGCCATTCGAGCCGGCCACCGCGAATCAAGCGGAAAAGCTCCTGCCCCGGCTGGGCCAACGTGCCGACCGTCGCGCTCCGTGCCGAGATGATGCCGTCGTCGGAAGCCAGCACCGTGGCCTTGGAACGCCTCAGTTCAGCCGTCTGCAAACGCGCCCTGGCGGCATCAAGGCGGGCCAGCGCGGTATCGGCGGCCGTCCGGGTCTGCGTGTTCTGTTGCGCGCTGTAGAAGCCCTTTTCGGTCAGTTGCCGGGCACGCTCGTGATTGGCCTTGGCTTCGGCCAGCGTGGCCGCCGCTTCGGCGACGGTAGCGCGCATCTCGACGACCTCACTCTCCACCGTTTCCGGAGCGATGCGCGCCAGCACCTGGCCCTTCTTCACTACATCACCGACATTGGCATGCACCTCGGTGATGCGGTAGTTGCTGATTTCCGCGCCGATGACCGCTTCCTGCCAAGCGGCGATATTGCCGCTGGCCTGGAGGGTCTGCGGCCAGTCGCGCAGTTGCGGCGTGGTCGTCGTCACAGTCAGCGCCGGCTTGGCGGCCACTTTGGTATCCGTTGCGGGGGCCACTACTTCCCTGGACGCTTCGCCGCAGGCGGTGAGTAATGTGGCAATAAACGACAGGAAATATAGTCGTCCTGCAATGGACTTTGCTATGGTCAGTTTCATGATCGTGCCATCATTTTCCAATGCAAAACCGCCCAAATATCATCCCCAAAAGCTCATCGGCGGTAAATTCCCCGGTGATTCGGGATAGTGATTCCTGGGCCAGACGCAATTCCTCAGCCGCCAGTTCCAGCTGACCGAGTTGCGTGTTGGCGGCGCTCAGGCGGGCTTCGGCTTCGGCTAGTGCCTCGAGGTGACGCGCACGGGCAAGCAGTGCGTCTTCGCCGTGGCCGCGCCAGCCCGCGACGCGCAACAGCTCGTCGTGGAGCAGGGCGACACCTTCCCCGCTTTTGGCCGACAGGGTGAGATGCACCGTGCCGTGATCTTCATGCCGGCCAGCTTCGCGCCGGGCCAGGTCGGCCTTGTTTTCTACCACCACGCGTTTGATGCCGGCCGGCAGGCGGGCGGTAACGACCTGATCGGCAGGCGTCACGCCGGAACGCGCATCGACGATCTGCAAAATCACGTCGGCCTGCCCGATCTCATTCCAGCTGCGTTCGATACCGAGTTTTTCGACGACATCCTCGGTATCGCGCAGGCCGGCCGTATCGATGATGTGGAGTGGAATGCCTTCAACCAGGATGGTCTCGCGCACGGCATCGCGCGTGGTGCCAGCAACCTCGGTAACGATGGCGCGCTCCTCGCCCGCGAGCCGGTTCAGGAGTGAGGACTTGCCTACGTTCGGTAGGCCTGCCAGCACGACAGTGAGGCCGGAACGCAGCACGCTGCCTTCACGGGCACGGGCGCGCAAGGCGGCCAGATCAACCCGCAGCCGTTCCAGGCGCGGGATGATGTCGGTGTCGGCAAGCGGATCAATTTCTTCGTCGGGGAAATCGAGCGTTGCCTCAATCAGGCCACGCAGCTCGGCCAGAGCGTCAGTGAGTGCATGCACCGCCTGTGAAAACTCACCGGTCAGAGAACGCAGGGCGGCACGGGCAGCCTGTGCCGAAGCCGCATCGATCAGGTCGGCAATGCCTTCAGCCTGGGCCAAGTCAATCTTGTCATTTTCAAAGGCGCGACGCGAAAACTCGCCTGGCTCCGCGAGTCGTGCGCCAAGCTCGACGCAGCGCGCCAGCAATGCATGCATCACCACCGGGCCACCGTGGCCGTGCAATTCGAGCACGTCCTCACCGGTGAAGGAATGCGGGGCGGGAAAATAAAGGACTAGGCCTTGGTCGAGCAGAGCACCAGTGTCCGCTAAAAAGTCGGCGATAGCGGCACGGCGTGGTTGGAACGATTGAGACGGCTTACCGGTCAGTGTCGCGGCCAAAGGCAGCAGCTCACGCCCCGAGACACGCACCACACCGATGCCGCCATGCCCGGGTGGTGTGGCGATGGCGGCTATCGTGTTAGTGCGTCCGCACTCAGTGCGCTTTGAGTCCGGCACTTTCAATCATGCGGTTGACCTGCCACTGCTGGGCGATCGACAGCGTGTTATTCACCGTCCAGTAAAGCACCAGACCGGCCGGGAAGAACAGGAACATGCCGGTGAATACGACCGGCATCCACAACATGAGCTTGGCCTGCATCGGATCAGGTGGCGTTGGATTTAGTTTGGTCTGGATGAACATCGTGACACCCATTAATAATGGCAACGGACCAAACTTTACAAAATGCAAGTCAAACAGTGTGTCAGCTGCCGATAAATCCGTAATCCATAAAATCCAGGGCGCGCCGCGCATTTCAACCGTACCGAGCAATACCCAGTAAAGCGCGATGAAAACTGGAATCTGCACAAGAATTGGCAAGCAGCCACCAAGCGGATTGACTTTCTCGCGCTTGTACATCTCCATCATTTCCTGATTCAGGCGCTGGCGATCGTCAGCGTAGGTTTCCTTCAATTTCATAAGCTTGGGGGTGAGCACACGCATCTTTGCCATCGACTTGTAGCTTGCGGCGGAGAGCGGAAAGAATGCAGCCTTGAGAAGCACGGTGAGCAAAATGATGGCCCAGCCCCAGTTGCCAGTAAATTTGAACAGCCACTCGAGTACCCAGAACAGCGGCGCAGCCACCATTGTCAGCCAACCATAATCGACCACCAAGCTAAGCCCGGGAGCGATTTTTTCCAGCTTGTCCTGTTCTTGCGGACCAACGTAGAGCGGCACGGTCAGCTTGTCGCCGGTCAATGGCACCACTGCACCCACAGCGGTGAGATCGCCACCCAACTGGCGCGTGAAGTATTCGCGTTCGCCGGTGGCTGGCAGCCAGGCTGAAAAGAAATAGTGTTGCACCAACGCCACCCAGCCGTTGTCGGCCTTGGTCGGGTGCTTGTTCTTTGCCCCGAAGTCGGCGAATTCAACCTTCTTGAACTTGTCCTGCTCGGTGTAGATCGCCGCACCGGTGAAGGTTGAAGTACCCATCCGGCTCGCTCCTTCGGGTGCCTTGTTGTCACGCGTCAACTGGAAGTAGGCGTGCGCTCCACCCGGCGCAGCGGCACCAACAATCGCGTGTTCGACATCGATCAGGTAACTGCCGCGCTTGAACGCGAATGTTTTGACAACCTTGCCGCCTCCTTCGATGGCAGCCTCGAGCGAAACGCGCAACGTATCGTCGCCATCCTTGAGTTCGAGCGCCGCCGCAGGCAACTTCCAGACCGTCTTGTGATTGGGCAGGCCGGCACCAATCAACCCCGACTGCGCGGCGTAAGCATGCGCCGGGTCGATAAGAACGAAGTTTTCGCCGGCCTTCTCAGTGGCGGGGTGGTGCAGTAGTTCGAGTCGAACCAGATCACCGCCCTGGGCAGAAATATCAGCGACGACCAGGTCGGTCTTCACTTTCAGCACCGCCGCCGTAGATGGCGCAGCGGCCGCGGCTCCAGGAACAGCACCCGGCGTAGCAGCAGAAGTCGGCGCTGGCGGGACGGCAACATCACGGCCAGGCGCGGTTGCCTGCGTTGCGGTAGTCGTTGGTGGGTGCGGCTGACCCTGACGCTGCCAGGCATCCCACAGCATCATCGAAGAAAAGAAAAAGACCAGCAGCAGAATCAGACGTTGGTTGTCCATTGTGTCGATATGTCAGGAATACATCGGGGTGAGCGGGTAGCGCGGAGGCACCATTCTACGGTACAGGATCATGGCCACCCGGATGCCATGGGTGGCAACGAACAACTCGCCGTAGCGCAAGCCATAAACCCTTGCCCGGCCCATGGCGCTGCAAGGCTTCAATGGCATAGTGCGAACAGCTCGGGTAAAAACGGCAACTAGGCGGCAGGAACGGGCTGATCGCCAATTGATAGCCGCGCACCAGCCAGATAAACGGCTTGGCGAGCGAGGAATTCATGGCACGGCTTTCTGGCTCAACTGATCAAACAACACAGTAATCTCGGAACGCCAGCTTGCCCTGGCTGCGCTGTCAAGGATGCGCTTGGGGCGATCAATCGGCTGGGCCAGACGCAATATCAGATCCATCGACGGCAAACCAGTGCGGCGACGACGGAACAGCTCGCGAGTCTGGCGTTTGATGGCATTGCGTAATACAGCTGCTCGCGCCTGCTTCTTGGGAATGACCAAACCAAGCCGGGGTCCAGACAGGCCATTGGGCCGGTAATGCAGAGCAAATCGTGCACCACGTAATACCCGCCGCGCCGCGAAAACTTCTGAATAGTCCTTGGCCGCCAACAGTCGGTGCCGTTGGCCAAAACCTTCAAGGGAGCTGGGGGTGGCGCTGCTGCTCAATCAGGCAGCTCAAACACCCAGACGCTGGCGCCCCTTGGCACGACGAGCACGAATAACGGCACGACCGCCTCGGGTACGCATGCGGACGAGGAAACCATGGGTGCGCTTGCGGCGCACAACGGAAGGTTGATAGGTACGTTTCATGACCGGGTTCCTTACAAGAAAATCGCGCGATTACAGCCTGTTAGACGGGCCCCTGTCAAGTAATTTTTCAACAGGTTGTAGCTAAAATCAGGTCAAAGCTTGTGGATAACTTTGCTGGTTTTAGCTAGAATGCGCGGCTTGCGTACTGGTCTCGACCAGACAACCGCCATGTGTTGGTATCTCATATGGTGTCTTGCGCTCCCAAACTAATTACAAAAATTCATAAAGTTAAATGAGTCAATTCTGGACGGACTGTCTGACCCGCTTCGAAAGCGAGTTGCCGGCGCAACAGTTCAATGCCTGGATCAAGTCACTGCGCGTGGAGACAGATGAGGAAGGGCGACGCTTGCGTCTGTTCGCTCCGAATGGCTTCATTCTGAAGTGGGTGCGCGATCGCTATCTGGATCGCGTTGAAGTCCTTTCTCGCCAATTTTTCAAAGAACCCTTTACCATCGATCTGCTCCTTGACAATCTACCGTCACTCCTAGTTCAGGATGCACCGATCGCTGGGCTTGACGGGGCTACGCTTGGTACGCTTCCCCTGCCTGAAGAGACGGGGTTATCTGTCGAACCAACCCAGTTGCCGAAAGACTCCCCGGACTACGACAAAACGCGTCTCAACCCAGAGTTCACCTTCGATACACTGGTCACCGGGCGATCCAACGATCTGGCACGTGCAGCGGCTCAGCAAGTAGCTATAAATCCGGGAGTCTCATACAACCCACTCTTTATTTACGGTGGCGTAGGGCTCGGCAAGACACATTTGGTTCATGCACTTGGCAATGAAGTGCTGCGTTATGCGCCAAACAAGGTCATCCGTTACATCCACGCCGAGGATTATTACTCTGACGTAGTACGCGCTTTTCAGCAGAAATCCTTCGATGTTTTCAAGCGTACTTACCGAACCCTCGATGTCCTGCTGGTTGATGACATTCAGTTTTTTAACAACAAGGCAAGGACACAGGAAGAATTTTTTTATGTTTTCAACGCCCTGGTTGAGGCAAAAAAACAGATTGTCATTACTTGCGATACTTATCCAAAAGATATTCAAGGTTTGGAAGAACGCCTGATTTCACGCTTCGACTGGGGTTTGACTGTTCAGATTGAGCCTCCAGAACTCGAAATGCGCGTTGCCATTCTCAAAAAGAAGGCCGATAGTGAAGCCATTGTTCTGGGTGATGATGTAGCCTTTCTCATTGCCAAACACCTACGTTCCAATGTGCGCGAACTAGAAGGTGCATTGAAAAAAGTACTCGCTTTTTCACGTTTTCACAATCGTCAAATAACGCTTGAATTAGCCAAGGAAGCGCTGAAAGACATCATCGGCGCACACAATCGGCAGATTACGCTCGAGGTCATTCAAAAAACCGTTGCTGACTACTACAAAATCAAGGTTTCCGACATGTTTTCACAGCGCAGAACACGTGCTGTTGCGCGACCACGGCAAGTTGCCATGTGGTTGGCACGCGATCTGACGCCACATAGCCTGCCAGAGATTGGTGACGCCTTTGGCGGCCGTGATCACACCACAGTGATACACGCTTGTCGTACTATCATCGATCTACGTATCAAAGATAATCACCTCAACAACGATCTTCTAGTTCTTTCTCAGACCATTAAAGGGTGAAATCATGCATGTATAAGGCTCTTAACATGCACTGGATAAAATGTGAATAAGTTAACCTACAAACCAGAATAATGAATTCATGCACATTTATCCACAACCCCAGAACATTTTGTACAGAGCTTTAGAAGTACAATAACAAACTGTTTTATATGAAATTTATGTCACATTCCACAACGCAACGCGCCCTTCATCATCATCATAAGGACTTTTAGATATGATCCTATATAAAGGACCCCGTGATCAGTTTCTGACGCCTTTGCAGTCGGTATGCGGCATTGTCGAAAAACGGCATACGCTACCGATCCTGTCGAACGTGCTGATTGAAAAGTCAGGCGAACGTCTGACGCTTCTGGCAACCGATATCGAAATGCAGATTCGTACCGGGACAGTTTCAAGTGGGCCAGAAAGTATTTCTGTTACCGTAGCAGCACGCAAGTTGCAAGATATTTTGCGTTCCTTACCGGAATCTGCCGAGGTCAGCCTGAATCTCGATGAACGTCGTTTGCAACTAAAAGCCGGGAAAAGTCGTTTCAACTTGCAGACTTTGCCAGCAGAAGATTTTCCGCGCTTGGCAGAAGCTACAGGCAAGACTACCGTACTAAAAATCACGCAGAAACAGTTCAAACGTCAACTTGCCCTGGTTCAATATGCCATGGCTCAGCAGGATATTCGTTATTACCTAAACGGCTTATTGCTGGTCGCACATCAGAATGAGTTGCGCCTAGTGGCTACTGACGGCCACCGCTTGGCCTATGCAAGCGAGGATATCGGAGGACAGAATGAGCGGGTGGAAGTTATTTTGCCGCGCAAGACAGTTCTGGAACTATCACGGCAATTGGTCGATAACGACGAGGCTCTAGAAATTGCATTGACACCTTCTCAGGCACGTTTTACTTTCGGCAATGTCGAATTTATCAGCAAGCTCATTGATGGCAAGTTTCCAGATTATGAGCGTGTTATCCCACAAAATCAGACAAAAATAATTCCGCTGGATCGTGCCATGTTGCAGCATTCTCTTCAGCGTGCTGCCATCCTGACCAATGAAAAATTCCGTGGTGTGCGTCTTGTGCTCGCACCAGGAAGCCTGAAGATCCTGTCGACAAATGCTGAAAATGAGGAAGCTCAGGAAGAGATAGAAGTTGAATATTCAGGCGAAGAGCTTGATGTTGGTTTCAATGTTAACTATCTGCTTGATGTACTCAATAACGTCAATACCGATAAAGTAGAAATTCGCCTTGCTGATAATAATTCAAGCGCGTTGATGATGTTGCCGGATAACGATCGTTTCAAATATGTTGTTATGCCCATGCGTATCTGAGGCATCTGATGAGGATTAATGCATGACTGACAACA
>CAIYZZ010000061.1 GCA_903930805.1 uncultured Rhodocyclaceae bacterium
GATATTCGCGAAGGTCTACGCGACAATCCGACGATGTACCCGTTCGCCAAGGAACTTGTCGATGCACAAGAACTGGCCAACGTTTCGGCCTATATAGAAAAACTGTGTATACCGATCGACCACGGGGTGTATGAAGGCCCCGATGCCGCCAAGCAGATTGCCGTGGGCAAAGATCTCTACGAAAAAGAATGCAAAACCTGTCACGGCGCCAACGGCCAGGGGGAGAAGGAGAAGTTCTACCCCGTGATCGCCGGCCAGCACTACAAGTACCTGCTGCGCCAAATGACCGCAATCCGTGACGGAGTACGTCGCAACGCCAACCCTGACATGGTCAAGGTCATCAAACCCTATACCAACGAGCAGTTGGTGGCGATTTCGGCCTACCAGTCCAGCCTGACGATGGCAGGCTCGATGTGCAAGCCCAAGGCCGGCGCAGCTGGCGGCAAGAAGAAATAAGTTTTTATTGCGCTGGCACCGCCCATTCCTCTCGTCGGCGCCACCCCTGCCCGCCTAGTGCGGGCGGGATCTCATGAGAACAGAGAAGAGTCATGCAACCCCAAGCTAAACAAAATAAAATCATCAGCAGCCTGACCCTGATTGCCATGGTGGCAATGATCGCAGCGTACTTCGCGCCGATCTGGTGGGTCTCGCTCACTGCCCCAAACTATCCGCCGGATGCCTTTCCCGATGGCATTCGCATCCACTTTCATTTCGACGGGGTCTATAACGGCTGCAAGGTGGCCGGCAAAGGCACCCGCATGGGCGACGAGATCATTCAGAAGGATCTCGCTCACGACGATGAGCGCTATAACCCCGTGCTCGACGCCAAGAAGAATGTCGACAAGGGTGCTGAAGGCCTCGACTGTGTACATGAGATGAACACCATCAATCACTACGTCGGTATGTTCCCCATAGCCACCGGCGCACCGGTTGAAAAGCCGCTAGCCAAGTTTTTCTTCAGCTTTTTCGCAGTCATGCTGCTGGCCTTCGCCTGCACTCGGGAGAAGTTGCGTCTCGTCATCCTCTCGGTTGGCTTCACCGCTGTTGCAACCTGGGCAATCGTAGATCAATTTGTCTTAGGCCATCTGGCCAGTCATGTCGCAGGCTATGTTCAGGAGGCCGGCACTTTCTTCAAGGAACCTGACAAGATCAAGGTCTGGGGCGACAACGTCACCCTGATCAGTACCATTGTGATTGGCGCTCTGATTGTCATCATGGCAATTATTGTAGTGGGCGTCTGGAAGATACGTACTTTCCAGCTGCTGCTGGCACTGGTGCCCGCCTTGCTGCCGCTGTTCTTCGTCATGGAATATGCCACCTGGTTGTGGTTCTTCGGCCATAACCTGCATCCTTGGGGCGCCTTCACCGTCAAGCCCTTCATGCCCACCGTATTCGGTGAAGGCAAAGTGGCACAGTTCTCGACCTACTCGTATCCGTATTGGGGTTACGCGTTACTGATGGTGGTGTTCGTCTGCCTCATGCTCGCCCTGTTGATGCGCCGCAAGCAATTGCGCGAGCAACTCGAGGCCTGACGGTGCGTCGCCTGCTACCGGGCGTAATGCTTGGTATCTTTTCTCTGCTGGTAACAGCACAGACGCAGGAAGAAATCGGCTGGCGCGGTAATAATACAGTGGCAGGCGGAGCAACACCCGCAGTCGGCACAACAGTGGATTTATCGACGGCTCCACGCGTAGGTGTTGATAGGCCCAAGCCACAATTCATGCTGCATGAGCGCGACAAGCGAGTGCACGGGCTCATGCCATTTCAGCCACTGGTCGATGCCGCGCCTGTTGGTTCGGTGCTGACCCCTCCCCCGGGGATCTATGCCGGCCCGGTCGTAGTAAACAAGAAGCTCACCATTGATGGCGCAAACCAAGTCAGCATCGATTCTGGCGACAAGGGCACGGTGTTCTCCCTCGAAGCCGATGGCGTGGTACTACGTGGACTACATCTCACAGGATCGGGCGATTCACACGATACCGACGACGCTTGCCTAGACGTTCGTAGCCATCGCGTGCTTATTGAAAATAACCGGATCGACAACTGCTTGTTCGGCATCGACCTTAAGCAATCGAACAACAGTATTGTGCGCAACAATACGGTTGAATCAAAAAAACCGCGTGACCTAGGCGTGCGCGGTGACGGATTGCGGCTCTGGTACAGCAACGACAACTTGATCGAAGGCAACACGGTTACCGATTCGCGCGACATGGTGGCGTGGTATTCACACCGTAATATCTTCCGTAACAACGTCGGCATGCGCAGCCGCTACTCGATCCATTTCATGTTCGCCAACCACAACATTGTTGAAGGTAACCAGTTTTACGGTAACGCCGTGGGTGTCTATTTCATGTACGCCGAGGGCGGAGTAACCCGCAACAACATCATCTCGCACGCCACCGGCGCTGCCGGCATGGCAATCGGTTTCAAGGAGTCTTCCGACATTGATATCGAGAACAACGAGATCATCTACTGCGCAGTCGGCATTGGTTCTGACCTCTCGCCCTTTCAGCCCAACACGACGATTCGATTCAAGAACAACTTTATTGCCTACAACGGCATCGGCTTCCAATTTACCAGCGAACTTGGCGGCAATATCGTCACCGACAATATTCTGGAAGGAAATCTCAACCATGTGATTCAGTCTGGACATGGCACGGGAGGATTGAACCAATGGAGTGGAAATTACTGGGACGACTATCAGGGCTTCGACCGCGACGGCAACGGAATTGGCGACACGCCCTACGAACTGTATGCCTACGCCGACCAACTTTGGATGGGGATGCCGGTCGCGCGTTTCTTCAAAACATCACCCGTTCTTGAACTGCTCGACTTTCTTGAGCGCCTGGCTCCATTCTCCTCGCCCGAGTTGCAGGCACGCGACGAAAATCCGCGCTATGCCAAACCGCAAAGGAAGGCCGGATGAGCGAAGAAGAAAAACTCGGCGCTGGTGGGACGACAACTTCACAGCCGACATCCGTAAGCAAAGCACCACTGTCAAAAGAACGCCAGCAGCAGGCGCGCCGGCGCGTGCTGCGCACCATCCTGCTGACCGGCGGGGTGCTCGGTGCTGCCATCTCTGGTTACCTGCCGGTTGTCTACGCGCAGCGCCAGCGTCTGCGCCCCCCAGGTGCGCTTGATGAAAAGGATTTTCTCTCGTCATGCATCAAGTGTGGTCAGTGCGTACAGGTCTGTCCGGTGCAGGCCATCAAGTTGGCCGACTTGGTCGATGGTTTTGGCGTCGGCACACCCTACATCGATGCACGTGCTCAAGCCTGTGATTTTTCCTGCGATGCCGTGCAGTGCATCCTCGCCTGCCCGACCGGTTCGCTGACTTACCACAAGCCGGAGTTCCTTCCGATACGGCCAGGTGCACAGCTTGCCGCCAAGCCTATTCTGATGGCCAAAGAAAAGGATGAGGAGCCGACGCTCAATCTCAAGGAGCGTATCGGTATTGCTCGTCTGACGCGTCCCGAGTCCTGCCTCGCCATTCAGGGTAAAGGATATAAAGGACAAGCGCGGGGGGATGGATTCAAGGGAAAGATGCGCTATATGGAGATCGACCGCTGGAAGCCAATTCCTGTGCGTGACCATCCCTACGACCTGGACGAGTGCGATCTTTGCGTGCGCGAATGTCCAATCAAGAATGCCATTTCCATCGAAACCGTGTTTGCTCCCGATGGCACAAAACGAAAGTCGCCTGTGGTTCATGAGCCTTGCGTCGGCTGCGGCGTCTGCGAGATGATTTGTCCCGTCGAACCAAGCGCCATAGAAATTGTGGCGCGCGAGGTATGGAAATCATGAGCGCAGGCCTGAAGCGCCGCTTCGGCGATCAAATCAAGGTTATGTTCGGCCGCGATCCTTCCCGGCCGGTTGTCACGGAAATCTCGCCCGAAGCCCAAAAACTGCACTTCTACAAAAAGGGTAACCGCGACCTGATCGCCGAGAAACTCCATGCGCGCGCCCACGCCGAGCACGACAACAAATGGCGCAACCGTCGCTGGATTACGCTGATACTTGCCAACCTACTGTTTGCCATCTCGTTTCATTTCGACATTCAGATCCTTGAGGGCGCACTGACCGCTTCGCGCTTCATCGGCTTCCACCTGATCGATCTCAATTCGGCTTTGCAGGTAATGCTGGCGCACAAGCACATCATCGTGAACCTTGTCATTGGTACCGCAACCGTCATCGTCTTATGGTTGTTGTTGGGCGGACGTACTTTCTGCTCATGGGTCTGCCCTTACCATCTGCTGGCGGAATGGGCGGAAAATATCCACCTTTATTTGGTGAAGAAGAAGCTGATC
>CAIYZZ010000062.1 GCA_903930805.1 uncultured Rhodocyclaceae bacterium
ATCCGGCCTAAGAGCGATCTGGAAATCTACGGCGTCGTAACCGGCCTCGTCAGACGCTACCGGAACTGAAGTAATGACCTGCCTCCATGGACGTCGGCGCCAATGCCATGTCGCCTTTTGAAGTGAGATTGGATCGTTGGGGCCAGTAGTGTCCGGTTTAATCGGGTTTGAAACTCATGAAAGCCAATATTGACGCGGCTTTCCAGCCGATTTGGTTTGGTGCCGATCTGAAACGTGAATGCTCATATTTGTGTACTTTCCTTGGGGTGACATCCTCTGGGGTAAGGCATGAGCCTAACGAATTTCTACGATGCGGCCCCTCGCCGCCGCTGTCTCTCTGCGACCGAGCGGATGCAACGACCGACAAACGGACTTCCAAAACCACGTGACCGCTCCACCGAAGTTGCGGGTGAAACTCTGGCGGCACCTCAATTCATTGAACTGGCTAGATCAATCGTCAGAGGGGCATTACACCGGTATTCCTTACTCCCCCACTCCGCAGGAGGTTTGCGTAGTCTGTCCATTTCAATTTCTATTGGTGGTTGCAGTGAGAAGCTGGATGCGAACAGTTCTTATGCCACCAACAACTGAACGGCATGCCTATTCACCGCGCAGGTCTCATGGTTGTTGTTTACGCAACGCGACATTGACATGTTAGGCCGACCTTTCGCCGGGAGGATGGCCTTCGCAGTATCGCCGCGAGCGGCGCCAGCGTCGCAAACCAGCCTGCGCGTGTGAAAATGTGAACTTCAGGCGTCCTGTACATTTAGGCGGCAAACATTGAATCCTTGGTTGATTTTGGGTGTCTTATTTCTGCTGATCGGCGCGGTCGGCGTTGTGCTGCCATTGTTGCCCACAACCCCGTTTGTGCTGGCTGCGGCGGCCTGTTTTGCCAAGTCCTCGCCCCGAATGCATACATGGCTACTGGGGAGTCGCGTTTTTGGACCGGTAATTTCAAATTGGGAAAACAAGAAGTGCATTCCGCTGAGGGCAAAATTGCTGGCGTTGACGATGATGACCGCGGTAGGCGGGACTTCCGTTCTTTTTTTTGTTCCGCCCGGTTGGCCCAGACTGGCAGGCGTGGGATTGATCGTCCTGGGCTGTCTGGTCGTATTGCCCTTGAAAGTATGTCCGGGCACTGACGATCAAAGCCACTAGTCGAACGGTTGCATCGGTGTAGATCCGTCAGCCCCCCACCACCGGAAATGTATCTATCAGTTCAGGAAGATCTCGACTTCTCCCTGACTACATATGCCGATCTCTGAATTGTCTATACCGACCCGCGGACTTGCGGCATAGCGATCCCTCAAAATGCAAAAAGGCCAGCCCGAAAGCTAGCCTAAGTTTGAAATAAGTGGTGGCCAAGGGCGGCATTGAACCACTGGCACATGGATTTTCAGTCCGCTGCTCTACCTACTTCACCGCCACGCAAGAACGTATCACGCCGCTTACCGCTGAATTCAAGGTTTCAGCACTTTCGCCTACGCCATCGCTATGCGGCACGACGGAATGGTTCGACGGTCGGAAGTGGTTTTTGCGATGCCTGCCACAAATCCCATTTTGTTTGTCCGGCGAGCCACGATTCCGGCGTCGTGTTCGTAAGCAATCCAATCCGGATGGCCATATCAGCGGAAATCGAAGAACGACCATTCAGGACGCGAGACAACTGGACGCGAGACACACCCAGGCGCCGCGCGACCTCTTCTATCGTCATTCCGTCCGGCAGAAATTCCCGAAGCGTCTCGCCTGGATGGGGGGGGTTATACATGCGTGCCATGATTGCCTCCTAATGATAGTCCTGATAATTCACCAGGATCGCATCCTTACCATCAAAGGTGAAGGTAAGGCGCCAGTTTCCATCGACCCACGCGGCCCAATGCCCCTTCAGGTCGCCCTTGAGTGCGTGAAGTTTCCAGCTTGGCGCGTCCATATCGGTAGCCGTTGATACATCATCCAGTCGGGACAACATCAACCGCAATCGACGCGCATGCTGCCCCTGAATTCCGGACTTGGAACCCTTTTCAAAGAATCGTTGCAGGCCCTTGTGCCGGAAACTCTTGATCATAGGCTTATCGTAGCATGTAACGCCACGCTTTACAAAGATACAAAAAGACAGTTGCGTAATGACAGGGAAAATCAGGTTGATTTTCTGCTCGAGAAGGCGAGGCGACTCTATGCCCGAGCGGAAATGGACAAAGCCAATCCCGTGCCCGGATAAGGTGATACTCGAGATCTGACCTACCACTGGTACACAGAGATCCGGCGGTTGAGGTGCCGGAGGGGAATAAATCGTTGACTTCCTCAGGGGAATCAACGAGAAAATAAGTACTCTAAAAGAATAAGGAAAAACAATCGATTTTTACAGATCAATTTTTATAGATCGATCTTTTTCTGATTATTTTCGATGATTCCAACCAGTTGGAATGAACCGGAAAATAATGATTCAACGGGA
>CAIYZZ010000063.1 GCA_903930805.1 uncultured Rhodocyclaceae bacterium
CAACAGCAAGTCAGACCTGGGGATGTCGCCTTGCTGCTTTTCCAGCCAGAGAGTCAGGTGGGGGATCAGGCGATCCAGCAGCCGGCGAGTCAGCCACAGGACGACACTATCGGCGGCTTCTACCTCACCGGTGAGGCGGATACGGTCTTCGGTGTCGATATATTCGGTGGTGATGCGCTGGAGGGCGATCATGGCTGGTTCAACTGACCTTCAGCGTCTCCCCCTGCGCCATCACCTGCTCCAGTGGCGTCGGCAATGCTGCCTTCAGGGCATTGGCGTAAGCATTCCTGGCCGTCTGGGCAATGGCCAGTTGCAGTTGCAGGCGCTGGAGTTCCTGCTCGGTGGCTTGCAGCATCTGCAGTTGGGACTTGGCCTGCTCGGTGAGGCTGTCGAGGTCATATTCGAGGTTGTCGATCTTGATGGTGGGCATGGGTGTGTTCCTGTAAAAGTCGGGACTGGCGGAATGAAATGCCCCGATGGCAGCTCTATCTCGCCAAAGCCTCGATCACAACCTGTGGATTGTGCTCAATCACATTCAGTAACACCAGCGCCGGACCGTGCGGGGCGCGATCACCCCGCTCCCAGTGCCGCAAGGTCGCCGTCGAAAAACCGAAGCGGGCAGCAAACTGCACCTGCGTCATCCCCACCTTGGCCCGCACCGCCTTCACATCGACGACGCGGGGGCGATGCACGCGCACGCCGCTTGTCTCACCCTTGGCGTGGTCAATCGCCTCCTGCAAACCCTGTTTGATACTTTCAAATACCGCACTCATGGTGTCGTCCTTTCTTTCCAGATGCCTACTAGCGCGTCAACCAAATCGGCCAGTTCATTCCGCTCGGCCTTGGTCAGGTTGGCCTTGTCACCTTTGGCAAAGAGCGTGAGCAGGTACAGCGGCATGAGGTCATCGTGAAAATAGTAAATGACGCGCACACCGCCACTCTTGCCCTGCCCTCCGCGACGCCAGCGCAGTTTTCGCACCCCGCCCGTTCCTTCCATGACGTCACCCGCCTTGGGGTGTTCCGCCAAGTAGTTGATCAGGTCCCGGCGCTCTTCAACGGATAATAGCTTTTCGACCAGTCGGAGGTAGGTTGGCAGTTCGGCGATGCCGTACAGGGTTTCGAGCATGCCCTAGTGTAATCCAATGGATTAGCCATTTCAAGAATGACTGGAGTAGCCTGCGCATCTGGCCACCAGCAACACATTCATCCCCGCCATCCACGCATCCGGCACGCCGGCCCATGGAATCCCTCAGTTCGCGTCGAGAATCGCCATAATGTCCTGCCGCTCGCTGAGCAGACGCACCACATCGAGAAAGTCCTCTCGCTCAAAGTAGAACCAGATCAGCGGAAAGCCGGACACACGCCAACTACGCAGGCCAGGAATTTCCAGAATCTGGCCAATGCGAGGCGAACCTGTACCGGGATTCTGTTGCAGGTGTTGCAAGGCATCATCGGCGGCACCGGCAAGTTGGTTGGCGATGAGCTTGCCGGCTTGCTTTCGGTAGTAAACGATTTCGGCGTGAAGGTCAGCACGCGCCTGTGGGCGCGGAATGGCCCGCTTCACTCAATATCGCCGTTGGCGATAGCGAAAAGCCCTTCGCGGTCTGCTTCGGTCCAAGGCGTACCCGGACCAGAAGCCAAGCCCTCCTCGATCAGGGCGCGCAAGCGCGTCTTGGATTCCTCGGTCTGATCCTTACGGACCAGATCACGGATGTATTCGCTGGTATTGCCGTAGTGGCCAGAGGCAACACGCGCATCGATGTAAGAACGCATGGTTTCTGGCAGGGCAAAACTGAGAGTGTTTCGGCTCATAGTGAAGCCATCATAGAAAAGTTAGTAACTATTGTCAAAGCCAACAACGACTACTGTACTCGCTTAAGCCTAACGATCCTAAAGATTGCATAGCATGACTACGACGAACTTCGCCCCGCCTGCTTGCGTCTTTCTAGAAAATTCTTGGTGTTTGAAATTTTTCGCCTGACTGCCTCAGTTTCGGTTCGCTTGCTAAGCGCCTTCGCCAAGGGGAAGCCAGCCGATGGATTCGGCTTCGATGGCGGCAATGTCGGCCAGTTCGGATTGAGGGTCAAAAATCAGATCACTCATGCCGGCAACACCCGCCCCGCCAGTTCCCTGAGCACCCCCTCCTCCATCGGCCCCTTGGTCGCCACCAGCCATAGGTCGAAGCCTCTGATTCGGCGTTTCCCGGCGCTGGAGGCAAATCCATTCGCATGCAGGGTCTGCGTCAGGGTTTTCAAGGTAAAGCCGCTGTGGTGGGATTGGTAGGGATTGCTGCGTACAGCGTAGTCACGATGACCAAACACAATATCGAATGCAGTCACCACACCCCCTTGAGAGGTATAGGCGGTATCCAACAAGCGATCCTGCACGATCATTTCTGCTGCTGCCTGCAGATCGGGGCAGGTGATGAGTGCGAAGCCGTCTGGCTTCAGGACGCGCAGGAATTCCTTGAGGGCGACGGGAATCTCGGTGGCGTACAGATGTTCGATGTTGTGGCTGGAATAGATGGCATCGACACTGCCAGTGGTCACGGCGGACATGTCGAGCATCGTGCCGAGGATGTCCGGTTCATTGGCGGGATCAATATCGAGGCGCAGCTCTTTCCAGTCTGGCGTCTGGAATGCCTGAGGGATACGTGCGCCACTTTGGCGATGGCCAGCACCCACGTTGAGCAAGATACGCAGCCTGTCCTGGTTTGCCTGCATGATGCGTCTTCCCTGTTTGGACTTAGGCCGGCATTACGCTTCCTGCCAGTTCCCTAAGCGCGGATTCTTCCATCTGGTTTTTTGTAGCCACCAGCCACAAATCCAGTCCTCTGACCCTGCGCTTGCCGGCACTGCTGGCGAATCCTGCGGTATGCAACGCCTGCGTCAGGGTCTTCAGGGTAAACCCGCATTTGTGCGCCATGTAGTGGTTCCCCGCTGCCAGTGAGGTGGTGTGACCGTACAGAATATCGAGCGGCGTGATCGGCCCGGCTACTGACTGGTAGGCCGCATCGCCCAGCTTGTCCTCGGCAACCAGTGTGGCTACCGTTTGCAGATCGGGGCAGGTCACCACCAGAAAGCCGTCCGGTTTCAGCACCCGCAGAAATTCCTTGAGTACCTGTGGCACCTCGTGAGCATAGACATGTTCTACGTTGTGGGAGGAGTAGATGGCATCGACGCTGTTGCTTGCCACTGCCGCCATGTCGAGCATGGAACCGAGAATGTCCGGCTCATTCTGTGGATCGATATCGAGACGTAGCTCTTTCCACCCCGCCGTCAGGAAGGCCGGTGGAAGCTTGGCACCACTGTTGCGGTGGCCGGGGCCGACATGGAGGATGGTCTTGGGGTTCATTGCCTTGGCTTTCTCTTGTGCTTCGATCTTGTGATACAGGTCGATCAAGGTGTCTTCCAACTGGCGGGTGAAACCTTTGACGTCGCACAATGGCGAAGCAGCCATGCGGGGTCGCAGTGTCGTACGCAGTTCATTCAGTCGCTCCCGATCTTGCGCCAGTTCAACGGCAATTCTGACGTAATCATCACAATCCTTTGCTGCCAGTTCGGGCAAGCCGATGGCGCTGAGGAAGGCGTAAGTCTGCCGGCTGACTACCCGGCTCTGTGGCCAGGTGACGACGGGCACACCCATGTAGAGGGCTTCGCAACTCGTCAGCCCCCCGGTGAAGGGGAAGGGGTCGAGCGCGATGTCGATGTCGGCGTACTCTTTCAGCACATCAATGTGTAAGCCGGGGCCACGCAGTTCGATGCGTTCTGCCGCTATACCCCGCTCGACAAAGGCTTTGGTTACGGATTGCCGAAATTCTTCATCGTTGAAGGTACGCCATTTCAGGATCAGGCGGGAATCTGGAACGGCTGTCAGTATCCTTGCCCAAAGATCGAACACCCCGGGGTTGTACTTGGCGGTGTTGTTGAAGCTGCCGAAGGTGATATATCCCTTGGTAAAAGTCGGCGCAGCCTCTTCGGGCCGCTTCCGGCCTGACGGCCTCCCTGCTAGCGAGACGGCAGGAGCAAACGGTACGGGTGTGTAGCACAGGCGCGACGGTAGGCGAATGATCGGTTCGATGAACTGGGATTCGGTGCCTGCGGGTGCGTGCCATTCATCCAGCAAAACTGCATCGAGGTATTCCAGCCCGGTGGTGGCAAAGTAGCCCAGCCAAGTGAGCATCACGGGTGCAGGTCGGTAGGCGAAGGCCGTCAGGCGTGATCCGGAGGTATGACCGGAGAGGTCGATCAGGATGTCTATTTCATCTTGGCGGATTAGCTCGACCAGCGCGGGGTCTTGTACTTCAGTGACAGCGCGGAACTGGCTATGGCTTTTGATTGCATCGGTGACCCAGTCATTGACCTGTTTTGCGCTATAAGCAAAGACCTTCACCCGTTGCGGATCGTGCTGCATCAAGACGTCTTTGCAGAAGAGACCGGCGGTGTGTTGGCAGAAGTCGGCAGAGACGTAGCCGATGCGCAGGGGGCGATCATGCAGGGGCTTGGGGGTAGGGCGCGGACGCCACCCGCCGGCTTGCTGGATTGCCCACGCATTCCAAGCGTGCCCCTGTTCCAGTCGTTCGGCGCTCGTAACCTCTGGGTCGTATTCCTGACTGGTGAAGACGTTGCGGCGGATGATGGTGCTGTCCGGCAGGCGGGCGAGGAGTTCGCCGTAGAGTCGCCGGCATTCGGGGTGATTACCACGGTCGCTGGCAAGATTGGCAAGATTGACCTGGGCGCGGAAATCATGCGCTGAAAGGGTTTTTGCTTGTTCCAGACATTCCTGCGTCTGGCTGAGAAAGCCGTGGCTGGACAGGAGTGCGGCCGTGTCGAGCAGGGTGACGAGATCATCACGCTGCGATTCCCTGATTTTTCGGCACATGTCGAGGAATTCAGGGAATCGCTTTGCGTTGGCCGCTGCACTTGCTTCATCCAGCAGAGGGTTCATCGCGTCGTCACGGTCGGCTCGGGGACTTCATCGTAGTGGAGGGTTGAGCGTCATGGCCTCCTCCTGCGCCTTGACTTGTTCGATTGGGATAAACATTGTGTGTCATCAGGCTAGGACGAAGGAATGAGTTTGTCCCAGTTCAGGTAGGGTGCCATCACCTCTCGGGTTTCTGGCTTCGGAAGGATCCATAGAAGTTTTGTGTCAGCGACCGCTTGCGACCAATCCAGCTTATAGGGGTACAGCCCGGCACCGAGACAAAGTACGCCATGTTCTGCAAATGTCCGCTCGATGATCCAGGCCATCAGGATCTTGGAGGGGGAATAGCGACGATAAGCTGGATCATAGGCGGCAATACTGTAATAACGGCGCTCTTTGTCGATGACACTGTAGCCTGCGGCGATGATCTTGCCGTCCAGGCGCAATACCGATAGTTCGACCTGCCCACTGGCCAGGTAGCGCTCGGCCAGAATGGCAAAGAGATCCGGCCAGTCGCTGCGATTGAGATGCAGGTGTTGGTCGGCGAACAGTTCGCTGTTCCAGCGACACAGCTGTTGCACAATCTCACGGACATTCTCGTTGTCGCCGGCCAGATCAAGCGAGACCGCCCCGGTTTCCGCCAGCCGCCGTGCGCAGCGTTGCGCATCCCTCAGCGTACTGTATTTGCGTCCTTTCATGTAGGCTTTGAAGTTTCCCGGGCGGCCGTCAATGTAGGGATAGGCCGGTCGTTTCAGGATAACTCGGGTTTCTGGTGAAAGCGACTCCAGTAAGTGCAGGTAGTTTCTCGATTCTTCATGGGTTGGCCCAAACAGCATACCTTCAATGTGCAAATGTTCGTGCAGGACAGCGAACAAGGCTGACCAGGATGCTGCCCGCTGGTCGGGGCGTACATTAAATTCGGTATACGGGCTGAACTGGATGCCAAGGGTTGTCGCCAGGGCGATGGGTGGCTGACATGCATCAAAGGAGATCTTCAGCAGCGGGAAGACCGCGCAGGGTGTCAGATCAGTTTTATTCTCAAATATCGCGACGACCATCCAACCCGGCGGAGCATAGGTTTCGACGTAAGCATGTACATACTCCCATGAACCGAAGAATCCCAGCGCATCCGGTAACATTGCGGACAGCCGTTGCCAGCCCAGCTTCAGTGCCTCCAGTTCAGGTAGGCTGGTTACTACCTGTGCGTGCATCGGGTATCAGATAGTTGTGTTACCAGGCGAAGCTCAGTGCCATGAGAATGAGCGGCACCAAGAACAGAGCTCTTGCGGCCATACTGCTGCTGGCAGTGTGCGCGCTGGATGACGGCGTGGTGCCAAAGGGTGTTGGGGGCGTGCTTTGTCAAAGCTCCACCTTCACATCGATCTCATCCCAGTAGGCAATTTCGAGATCACCAATCTCGTCGAGCAGGGGTTGGATGTAAGGCTTCCATTTCTTCCAGCGGCCCACGGATGAATTGTAGATGGGTTGCCGAACCTGGCTGACACTCGCCGTCATCACGGAACGTTGGGTCTTGTGAAACTGGAGTACGGCATCGTCCCAATCCAGGCCACACCATTCCAGTAGTCTGCGGGACTCTTCTTCCTGATTCTCGACCATTTGCTCGTAGCGAACCTCAAGGAACCGGCCCGGCAATTCGGTACGCCAATGGTTCATCAGTTCCCAATAGCGGCGAGTCTGTCTGCCGATCATTCCCAGGTCAAAGCTCCACGATATGCCGTTGAAATTGGTGGTGTAGATGGAGATCGCATTGTCGATGGGATCTCGCCGACAATGGACAATTTTGGCGTTGGGGAAGGCGACGGCAATTAGTCCCAGAGTCAAATAGTTTGCCGGCAATTTGTCGGTGACATGTTGCTTTCCGCTTGCGCGTGCGATTTGCGACACCTTCTCCAAATACCACGCTGCGCGTTCGGTCAAACCAGCGTCTGTGGGCAGATCGGGGGCCGTTGGGTGTGAAAAGTCGAATTCGGTTGAAGGGATTCGGTATCGATGCAGTGCTTGCAGCCAATATTCGAGCTCTCCCCCTGCGGCAACGCCCTGATGGCTGGCAAGGATTTGCTCCGTTAGCGTTGTCCCCGACCGTGGCATTCCCACTATAAAGATGGGAACATCAGATTGGGTTGTGGCGGTCACCAATTGCTCGAGGCGGGTACGGGTGATGTTCCCGCGAGTGAAGGCCACAAATTTCTGTTCAGGTTTTTCGTCGTAGTCGCTCATGGCCCGCCGTGCGGCAGCACCACGTTCATAACTTTTCGCGGCACGGTCGAAGTGGCCAACATCTTGGTAGGCTTTGCCAAGCGCGTAGCATGATTCGGCGAGCTGCAATCCGGTCAACTTGTCGAGGTGTGGTTCGTAGCCAGTGATTAGGCGATAGGATTGGTCGTCGGACTTCACCCTTCCAAGTTGGATGCAAGCGATCGTGAGAGCGGCGTTGCCCGGGCTTTTTTCGAGGCCTCGTTCATAGGCAGATGCGGCTTTATCAATACGCCCCAAGGCTTGGAGTGCAGTCCCTTTGATGAGCATCAATTCCGGAATCCCTTCGGGATCCGCGAATTCGATGCCATCAAGGAAGACAAGAGCATCCTCGTGTCTGTCCAGTGATACTAGGCTCTTTGCCACGCCCAAACTGGCCTCAAGCAATGTCGGTTGCAAGGCAAGCGCCCGTTGATAATAGCTTAAGGCGTCTTGAAGTAGATCCGTGTCAACCGATACTTGTCCAAGATTCGTCAGCGCAAGTGCATTGTTTGGATCGAGTTCCAAGGCACGCTTCAATACAGCTGTCGATTCGTCATGGCGATTTTGTCTTTGCAAGGCCAATCCGAGGTTGGTAAGCACGTTCGGCTCGTCGGGTTGGAGTTGTAGTGCGTACCGGTAGCATAGCTCTGCAACTACCCACTCACTCGTATCCAGGTAACAGTTACCCAAATTGTTGTAGAAGGATGGCTGCAATGGATTCAGGGCAATCGCCTGACTGATAGAGGCCAGTGCCTCTAATCTTCTTCCGCTGATTCGCCGCAGCGTACCAAGCAGGTGATGCGCATCTGCATTCCTCGGATCTGTTTGGAGTATTTTTAGATATGCTGACTCAGCTTGGGGCAGATCGCCTTGCTGGTGATGAACAATTGCATCATGCAATTGCTGATTTACTTCGCTAGAAGACATGTGCCTCGATCTGTGCAGAGCGTTGGTAGATGTTCTCTTGTGTCGTTAGGGTAATTAAGAAAAAACCCGCCCCTTTGTGGGAGGCGGGTTTTAGGATTACAGCGCCCTCGGTGAACTGAGGGGTTCTACGAGGAGATTAGACCAAAGTGATAACGTCTGTAGCCGCCGTGGAAGTTGCCAGATTGACCACGCCAGTCAGGCAGATCACGGTATCCACGCCATCCGCAAAAGTGGTTGTGTCGCTGTTATCAACGACGACATATGTATTCCCGTCGGTGAATTGGAACCACTTAATTACGGCAGCACCACTGCTACCAGTTGCAGATGCAGAAGCAGCATCCAGATAGTTAGCGAAGCTGGCTGCGCTACCCAGCGTAAGCTTCGCACCCAAAGCTCCGTCAGCAGAGGCGGCGGTAGTTACAGCGGCAAAGTCGAGCTTGTCGCCAACAGCCCAGCCAGTCAGGGTCGTGTAGTAACCCGCAGCTGATTGGATGGCGCCTTGAACATACGTATCAACACCGGTCGAGGTCGTGTCGATCACGTTCAGACCGACGGAAATACCACCAACCGTTGCGCTGTTCGCTGTTGTACCTCCACCCAGATGAATGGTGTTGGCACCCGTACCGACGGCAATCGTGTCAGCACCCGTACCACCAGTGATGGTGTTATTGCCGTTGGCGTTGGTTCCACCATTAAATGCATTGGTACCATTACCCAAATCGACCACATTGGCTTTGGTATTGGCACCAGCAAAGTTGATTGTGTCAGCAAGCGCCCCGCCAGTGTAGGTTACGACACCAAGGCCAGCCGAGAAATCGATGACGTTGGCGTATGCACCACCCTTAACAGTAGCAGCCGCTGCCAATGCTGCAGCCGTCCAGGTAACTGTACCATCGGTTACGCCGGAAGCATCAAAGGATGTCACCGCCGTAGCACCCGTAGTTGTCAGAGCAATACCAGCGTCGCCTGTCACGGTGATTGTTTTTGCTGCAACGTCCGTTAGTGCAGCAGTGTGCTGGATGTGGGTTGTTGTCGATGCTGTGTCATCCGTGAGGAAGTTGACCGTCTCGGTGTTGGCCGACACGATTGTGCCGATGTTGATGCCGGCAGCAGCAGTGGCCTTGACATTCAGTACATCGGTGGTGGAAGTCAGGGCATTGACGATGTTGGTGGTCACGCTGGTGGAAGCTGTGGCGAACTCAACCGTGCCTCCCGAGGCCATGTTGTCCAGCACCAAGGCATTAGCTGCCGTGGTTTTGACGTAGGAGATGTTATCGAGGTTGGCCAGATTAACCGTCTTTGAACCCGTCACAGTGGTCAATGACAGCACTTCAAAGTTGCTGATTTGGCCTGCGAAGGTTGTAGTCGCTGTCACACCTGCTGCGGCATCAGCCAAAGCCTCCGTCATAACCAGTATATCGCCAGTACCAGCACCAGCGTCAATTGTCCCCCCTACCGGTGCTGCGGAAATGGTCACGGAGTCATTACCAGCACCCGTCGTGATGGCCTTTGTGGTTGCCCCTAAGCTGATGGTGTCAACACCTGAACCACCAGTGTAGAGGATTCCCGTAGCCAAAGCCGGGGTGATCGTCACACCGCCGGAATTCAAGCTGGCGTCGACCGAGGTCAGAACACCAACAGCCGTCGTTGCGGAGATAACCAGCTTGCCAGCACCGGCAACGGTTATCGCAGTGGCAGCACCGAGGTTTACGTCAGCGACCGTCAGATTCACGGCATTGTTAAAAGCAACCGATGTGGCCGCACCTGCGGTCAGCGTCACGGCCGATGAGGCAGTGCCAGTGGCATTGACGGTGAGGCTCGTGGCAGTGGCGTCAGTAACCGTACCGCCAGTTACCGTGTTCAGGCCAAGCGTACGCGCTCCAGCCGTAGCTGTGATGGTAGCACCGGCAGTGCTGCTGGCCAAATTAAGTGTCGCCAGACTGGCTGCTTTCACTGTAACAAGACCGGTATTACCACTCACCGAGACAGCGGTCAGCGTCGTACCCAAACCGGAGTTTGCAGCAGCGGTCTTGTTGTTGGAAATGTCAACCGTTGTTCCGCCAGTCACAGTCAATGATGTGAACGCGTTGATTACAGCGCCAGTCTTGCCGATGTCAACTGCACCAGCGCCGGTCGTCACACTACCTACAGCGCCACCACCGTCGATTCGAACAGAGCTAACGCCAGTTCCCGCAACTGTTACGCCCGTAGTCGAGGCTGTAGTCAATGCTATTGCGCCAGCAGTAGCGTCCTGAACCGTCAGCGAAGTCAAACCAGTCCAGCCAGTAAAGGTATCCGAAAAACCAGCACCCGTTGTATTGATGGTTGCAGTTTCGATGTTCTTGACGGTCAAGCTACCCGGAAGAGCGGCCGTCGTGATCAGCGCGGACAGCGTATCCGTACCAGCGCCACCATCGATGTTGTCAAACGCAGACAGCGATGCAGAAGTACCGGCATTGAACGTGTCGTTGGCCGAACCGCCGACGAAGTTCGTGGGGCCATCCACACCTGTAGTGAGCGTGTAGGTCGCGCCTACAGCACCACCACCTGCCGTGGCAGAAGCAATCGAGGCATCCATGCTAGCCGCTGCTGCGGTCACAGACGCAGCAGTATCAGTTACCGTAGCCAGCCAAGCACGCGCGGTCGCTGCAGCTGCCGTACCGGAGTAACCGGTGATTTCGGTAGTCGTATCAAGAGCGGTGGTAAAAGACGTGGCGGCGGCTTGCTTGTTGGCGATAGCCGTTGCGTCCGTACCTTGCGCACTGTAGGTCAACTGCAACGCGATAGAGGCAAAGGTTTGCGTGCCATTGGTCAGCGCCAAGGACCAGGAAGTCAGGCCGGCCGGCTCAGCGTGACGACCAAACAGGTTCATATACAGGTTGTCAATGATCTGGTCGTTGTTTTGACCTGCGTACAGGGCGGCATACTCCGCAGAGCCACTGAAACCCCGGGCTGCAAGCGTCGTAAGTTGAGCCTGAGTTGCTGCAACAGTGGTGGAATTGAGAGCGAGCTGACTTTCCCAATAAGCCAAGCCTGTCGAGTCGGCGGGACGATTAAAGTATGCGATGTAAAGACGCTGCACTGCGGCGGTATTGAGGCCCATTTTTTTCTCCTAATAAAAATACTTCAAATACATCAAGTTGATAAATCCTGCTGTTGTTGAAACAGCCAAGACGTTATTCTGGCACGGACTGGATATTCTCAGAAGCTACGTAATATATTTGTGATGAATATCACAAATCAGGGATTCCCCGTTTTTTGTTGCATTTACCCTACACCTGCAAAAGCGCGGGTTTCGGGGCGGCTTATTTTCTTCCCCATGCGACCCCTCCTGTGGCGAGGCGTTCGTTGTCGATACGCCCCTGAAAGATATAGGCGGCGCTACCACCATTTTCCGGGCCGACAGCACCGTTGACCGCCATGTTGGTCGGCCTGGCAAACTGGCTGTCGCCTAACAGGAGTCCGTTGCGCGTGACCTGGCCTTGCGCCTGAAACGGGAAGCGTTCGTTTTTATCGCTCAGCAAGTCGAACCCGGTAGCAAACGTCGATTTGGCAAAATCAATCTGGAGCCGCCCATTTTCCAGGCCGGCGCGTGATGCCGTGCCTGCCTTGTCGTTGAGGATGTAAGCTTCGCTTTGCGTGAGTGCAAAGCCCATTGTACCTTGGCTGGGCGTCTGCCACTCCGGCCCGCTGGTGCGCAGGATGGCGAAATAGGAGCCAATGGCGAGGATTTCACCTTTGGCATCCATGATCTTGCTGACGTCAATGGTCCCGGGCTGGCCGAGAATGGTCTGCCAGCGCCCCCAGACGATCTCGCGCGGCGGGATGACGGGCTGCACAACAGGAGGCGCAACGGGCTGCACAACGGGCGGCGCTGAAGTTGAGGAAAACTGCACCTCGCTCTTTTGCGCATCCAGGTCAACATGGTTGACGGCAAGCACTTCGGTTCCGGCCACGTTGGAGGTTTTTCCAGCGGGTTCATCACTGCGTGGCGGTGCGCTGTTGTTGGGGGAAAGGCTCTTGTCATGCAGAAGTTGCGGTAGCGCCTGGCCCCGATTGACTTGCAGCAGATTATCGGCATGGCCAGCAAACAGTTCGCGACTGGTGGTGCCTTCACAGGGGCCGTTGCCTTCCGGGCTGCAGGCGCCGGGCATAAAGCCGCTGACGACAACGCCACCGGCAGCAACAACGACGCGGGTAGCATCCATGCTGGTAAAGACGGTAAAGTCGGTGCCGCGCACACCAATGGCCGCCACCGGTGTGTTGAAACGGAAATTTCCCCGCGTTTGCGGCGTGATGGCCTGGCCAGAAATACTGCGTGCAACGCCATTCAGGAGTTCGAGCTTGACGCGTGTATTTGCGGGATTTTGCTGATCAACGTGATAGGCAATGACGCGCGCCCGTGAATCGGGACGCAGGATGAGAAAGCCATTGTCGATGGTTTTCATGTAGGCATAGGCATTGCCGGCTGTGACAATCTCATCACCCTCGCTGACAACGCTGCCGACTACGGCGCGCTGCCCGGCTATTTGCACGTTGCCGACCGTCAGCACAATGTGCCCAGCCTCACCGGCGTGCGCCAAACCCGCTAGCAACATCAGGCACGCAAAGCGCAGGCTATGCCGCTTGATAAAATGCAACAATACATTGATACCCATAGTTCCCATAGTTCCCATAGTTCTTTCAGGATGCACTTTTTTACCCGACTAAACGTGACGGAAATCACATTTCGTTCTTTACTCCGCAGACAGCTCTGGCTCAGCCTTTGCTGCGCAGTGCTGACGCTGTCGCTTGCCGTAACTGCTCGCGCCCAGGATGATACCGCAGGCGCGGCGGTTTATCAGGAGACGGTGCGCCTGATTGCGAACGGGCAGCAGATGGAGGCCAGCGATGCCTTGAGGCGAATTGTCCGCGATTATCCGGAGCACGCCGGTGCATGGCTCGATCTAGCGATACTGCGCTGCAAAATGGGTTATGCCGAAGAGGCCGAGCGGCTGTTTGCAGAGCTTGCGGTGCGGTTTGAACTGCCTCCCGCTATCCAGGAAGTTATCGCGCGGCAGCACGTACAGGGGTGTTCTGCTCCGCCCCCGCCCGCCGGTCGATTGTCGATGACGCTGGGACGTGGCTATGACAGCAATGTGAATCTGGGGGCGATCACGCCGTTTCTGACCATCGGCTCCGGCAGCTCGCTCATCGAGTTGCAGTTGTTGCCGGAGTACTTGCCAAAGCGCGATAATTTTACGGTTTTCTCTGCCGATTATGCACGTGACCTGAATGCCGACGGCACGACAGGGGTTGCGCAATTGCAGGTGCGCAAGAATGATGTGCAGAGCCAGTATGATGCAGCGCTGGTTGCTGTCGGCGTGGAACAGCGCTGGCATGCCGGCGATTGGCGTTTGCGCGGTGCGGCCAATTTGGCTGTGCTCAGCCTGGGGGGCGCTCTTTACCAGCAGTTGGGTCATTTGAATCTGCTGGTTTCGCCACCTTTGCACCTTCCTGAAGGCATGCGCCTTGATTTGTCGGGGGGGGTGACGCGCATTGCCTATCCAACACAGCCGGATTACGATGCCACCGTGCGGGAAATGCGCGGCCTGTTGAATTACAAAACGGAACAGGTACAGGTGCAGATGACGGCGGCCTATTATTTTGACCGCGCACTTTCAGTGCGCCCCGGCGGTGACCGCCATGGATGGTCTACCGGTATTCAGGGCAACAGCCGCGTTGTGGGTGATGTGTTCGGCGAACTGGGCTGGAACCGGCTGACATGGCGCAGCGAATCGGCTTATTCGCCGGGCCTGATCGACCAGGCACGCTATCAGATCACCGATGTTTTCCGCGCCGCGTTGATCATTCCGGTAGCAGCGCACCAGGCCGTCAGTATCGAGCTGCGGCAAGTGCGCGACAGGGAGAATATTTCAATATTTCAATATGACGATCGGCAGGTGCTGGTAAATTGGCTGTGGCGAGACTTCTGATCTGCTCCCCGGGTTCAGCGCAGATTGATGCGGTCAACCAGCTGCCGCGCACTGTCTTTCCAGGTAAGCCACGGCATGCCGGCAGATTGCGGCGCCCGTCCCGTAGCGTTCAAGGCCAGCCACGCGGTGATCGAATTTGCCAGGTCTGAGGCGCCCAGGCCGCGGAAATAGAACGCGTGTTCGCCGGCCACTTCCCTGAAAACAGGAATGTCGCGCGCGATAATAGGCAGATTGTGCTGGGTGGCCTCGATCAGGGGCAGGCCAAAACCTTCACCCTCGCTGGCGGCCAGCAGACAGCCGCAGGCGGCGTAGACGCTTTCGAGATATTCGTCACTAATGCCTTCAAGCCAGAATAGATGCTTGCCAGATTCTGGATGACGCCGTAATTTCTCTGCCAGCACATCAACCATCCAGCCCTGCTTGCCGACGATGACCAGATTGGCTTCAACGCCCTGCTGCCAGAGGTGCTCAAAAGCGGCGAGCGACTGGGCGTGGCCCTTGCGAGGCTCAAGCGTGCCGACCATCAGGAAGCTGGGGCGTGCCCGCAGGCTGCCCAGCACGGTGGCCGCGTTATCCGGCAGCCCTTTTGTCGGCAGGCTGCTGCCGATATCCGCGCCAAGATGGAAACTGGTCACGCTGACATCGAGAGCAGATGACGGCAACTGAACGGCCAGCCAGGCACGCACGTCATGCGCGACAGACGCGGAGATGCAGATCAACCCGGTGGCAACTTCTGCAATGCCGCGCAGCCATGATTCGAAGAACGCCTGGTTGCCTTGCGGCCACCAGTCCGGGCGCTGCAGCAGCAAGATGTCGTAAACAATGAAGTAAAACAGAATGCCCCTGGCACGCAATCGACGGTGGGCCTCTTGCACCTCCTCTGTCAGAAAATTCAAGTCGAGCGCCAGATAGATATCCCCCTGGCAAAAATCGACAATTTCATCAACGGCATCGAGAAGTCGTGCGCCGCTCAGTGAGGTTACAAAACTTTTCGCAGCGCGGTAGTGGGTGCCGTCAAAATATATCGGGAGAACCTCGACATGCGCCGGCGGATGCGCGAGAAGCTCACGCAACAGGCTGCGTACTACGCGCTGGATACCGGTCTTGGCGTCGCTTTTCGCGATCTCAGTAATGTCCAGCAGCAATTGTTTCGGCGCATCGCGACCACTATTGAAGGCGATGCATTCAGCAACCCTGACAAAATCACTGTCTGCGGGTGCCACAGGAGCGTTGATGCCCGCAACCGCAGCCACCAGAGAGGTCGCCGCAGGCCGGTTTGTCCGTGCTGGCTCTTCCTCGCGCCTTGCGAGTGCTTCCATCGCGCCAATGGCGCGCCTGGCCGTTGCGTCCCACGAAAACCGGCTGGCCTGTTCAATCCCGCGCTCACGCAAGCTGTTGCGCAACAAATCGTCTTGCAGCACTTGCGCCATTTTGTCGGCAATCGATTGCGGCAGGAACGCGTCGAACAGTGCTGCGTCGTTACCGATCACTTCGGGAATGCTGGTATTGTCCGCGCCGATCACCGCCGCACCGCATGCCATGGCCTCCAGTACGGGCAGGCCGAAGCCCTCGTGCTTCGAAGGAAAAACGAATAGCGTTGCGTCGCTGTACAAAGTGCGCAATTCATTATCCGGAACATGACCGGAGAGAATCAACTCGTCATCCGCCATGCCCGCGCGCTTGCGCATGTTCTCCAGTTGCGAGGCTACCGACGCCCCCAGTTTGCTGGCGACGACAAGCTGATGTGTCGCACGCAGTTCGTTCGAGAGCAGGCTGTAAGCGGTAATCAGGCCTTCAAGATTCTTTCGCGCGTCAAATCCGCCCGGGGCGTACATCACCATTTTGCGGGTGATGCCCAGTCGTTGCCGCAGTGCCGCTACTTCTTGCGTTGTATTGTTCGCCTGCCTGAAATACGGATCCGCCGCTGTTGAAATATTCACCACGCGGTCCGCTGCCACCGCCAGTTCCGCAATGGCCTCATGCCGCGAATACTCTGAAATGGCGAGCAGCAAATCGGCCCTCTTGAGCGACTCGATCTTGCGTTGGTAATACTGCCGTTGGGCAGGATCTGTGAGGTAGGCGTCGGGATTCAACAGGGGAATCAGATCGTACAGAATCACCGCCGTTTTCACAGCGCCGCAATATGCGCCGACCGAAGTCGCCGCGTCATCAATGTAGCCCTCGAACAGACTGGTCACCAACACGACATCCGGCTGCAGCTTCTGAATGAAATGTTCGCGGATTATCTCGGCAGCCCTGGCACGCCAGGTATTGTCAGGCGCGCACTCCGCCACCGGCACAGGTATGTCGAACACGCGCAAGCGCTCTTGCGGAATAATGCCGGTGAAGGCGCGCCGAATGTCGGCAATGCTTTCCGGAAATGCCGCATTGAGTGCAAGCCAGATTTCATGTTCGCCGGCATTCCGCGCTACGGCCTGCGCAACCGCCAGTGAATAACGCCCGATACCGCGAAAGCGGCTTTCCGTTTGCGCACCTTGCATGTCGATAACGATGCGCATCAGTTTTCCTCGCGTCCAAATGCCTTTCCGGAAGCATTCCCGGTTGCTGCTGCTTTTTTTATTTCGTCGTAGATGCGTGCCGCGCGCGGCGACAAGTTGTGCGGCTGCGGTAACGGCATCTGGGAGGGTTGGGGTCGCCGGAATCTGCTGCGCCTTTTGATGCCGCTGACCACAGTGCCCGTCCTGATGGCGGTTCTGATCCTGCGCAGCGACTCCCCAATAAACCGCAGGGGTTTGGTGACCCGCCAGGAGCGACTGTTCAGCATGTTGCCGATTTGCGCTTCGAACTGTGCGGCCCGTGCTGCCGCCTGTGCGGTTTGCGCTTCGAGCTGTGCGGCTTGCGCCGCCGCTTGTGCTGCCGCCTGTGCGGCTTGCGCTTCGAGCTGTGCGTATTGCACCGCCGCCTGTGCGGCTTGCGCTGCCGCCTGTGCCTGAATTTGGGCAATATGCCTTTCAGTTAGTGCGGCCAGGTAGACCTCTCGGGCATGATGTGCAACCAGCAGTTCGCTGCACAGAGACGAGTGTTCGGTCAGTTTGATGTCATCAAAGACATTGGGGGGCGCAGTGAAGGCGGGCTCCAGTTCGGCATGTTCCTGTGCGACATAAAAGCGATTCAGCCCGTCAAAGTATACAAACCGGTAGCCTGCCGCGACGATGATGCTGTCCCAAACGGCATAGTCGGTTTCGGCCGAACCGGGAATGGTTGCCTCAACCACCATCACCCAGGGACGCAGCGCCTGGCTGTCCCAACCCCTGAGCACCTGAGTTTCAAACCCCTCTACGTCTATTTTCAGCCAATGCACCTGTTTGCCGGCATATGCCGGCAAAGCAGATTTCAGGGTCATGGCCGCTACCGAAACCGGCTGGAGTTCAAACCGGCGCTCTTCCTGATGACGCCGGGCGTAGGCCTCTACAGCAGTACTGAGGCCGGTTTCTGCTATGACATTGAGATCGAGCGTACCGTCGCTGTCGGACAACGCCACCTGCAACACTGTCTCATCAGGACGCGCACTGCGCAGAAGATCGGCATAGTGCGGCACGGGCTCAATGTGGATGCCCCGCCAGCCACGCTCGTAGAAGGCTTTGCTAACGGAATCGACCACCGGGTCTTGCGCGCCGATGTCGATATAGCAGCCATTCGCAATGTGCTTGAGCGCGCGCCAGAGCATGACATCTTCAAAGTTTTGTGCGTAAGAGATGAAAGGCATTTTCAATCCCCGGAAAGAATCAGGTTCATGAATTCACCGTCAGCGACATAATCCTCAATATGCAGGTTGGCTTGGTGGGCCAGAACGGCCCGCGAGCGCCCGAGAAAGAAAAAAAGATGGAAGCGAGTGAACTCATAGAGGTAGGCAAAGCAAGGGGTTGCGTGAGACATTTTCCCACCAGGCTTCAGCAGTTCGCTCATTGATGAAAGTTCGCGCACGGGGTAACGCAAATGTTCGAGAACATTGTTAGAAAAAATCCCGTCAAAGCGCATTTCGAGCAACCGGGCCTTGCTGTTGATAACGTGGGGGCCACCGGATGAAGCGGAGCCGTGCGGTTCGTAACCATAGACGTTCCAGCCTTCTTGCCGGAGAACCTCGACAGACTTCGACCAGGCTCCAGCGCCCCAGTTAAGGTAGACGCCAGACTTCTCGGGGTTCAACGCATGGAATGCCCTGACCTCCTGCGGCGTGGAATCACCCTCTGAGAATACCTGGTAGTGCCATTCATAGTCCCGGGAAAGCTCGGCCTCTGACAACCTGAGCATCTTCTTCGGGCCAAAGATTAGATCGCATTCGGGGCACTGGTGGCGAGCTAACTCGCCCCCGCCAAACATACAACTGGTCGTAAGCTGGCCAAACTTGCCGAGTTCGCCACGGTAAGCGCACAGGGGGCAAGTCAATTCGACATCCGGGACGCGATCATGCTCCAGCGCATCGATAATGTCCCATTTGGTGCTGATCTGGTGGCGCAACAGTTGCCGGTAATTCAGATCCGTCGCATCTCCTGCCGCTTTGAGTTCCGGCGCCAAATCACTCGGGGGTATCTCCATCTGCTGACCACTATGGATACGTTCAAGCGTCGCTGTTCTGACCATTGCCAGACCAAAGCGGCCGAGAATTTGGTTGAGGAGTTTTGCGAATTTCATTGACAGGCTGGATGCACGGTTACCACAGGCTCAAGCCATGCACAACCGGTAAAAACAGGTTTGCTGGTATTTATCACGTTGAACAGCAGCGCCATGTCACGCCATTCGTAATTATTGCTCAGATGGGTATCACTGCTGGTGAGCGCCACTGCTACCGAGTAGCTGCCCGCTCCGAAATTCGCAGGGAAAGTAAATCCATACTCAACCAAATTCCCTGCCTGCACGTCGTGCAGCGGTATTCCCAAATGGTGGGTGTTAATGCCATAGATAGGTTGCCCCAATCTGTCCTTGATCATGTAGCCAAGCACCAGTCGGGGTACCCATACATTTGCCTGCACTTTGACACGCAAAGTCACGACAGCACCTACCTCGACCATTTTGACCATTTCGCCGCGCTCATCAACCAGAGCAATTTCCACAATGGATGCCTCACCCGTACCCGATGTGGTTTGTGTCCTGCCGTCCTGTGCCTTTTCCTGCGCTATGGTGGAGTTCTCGCGCTTGGCAATCAGCGCATTGTAGAAATCCATCACTTCTTCCGGGCTGCCCTCCTTGGCAAGACGGCCACCATCCAGAAGAATCGCCCTGTCGCAAATGGACTGGATGGCAACGCGGTCATGGCTGACAATCAGCAGCGTCGTGCCCTGCTTGCGAAACTCGCGGATACGATCGAAGCTTTTGTGCTGAAAGTAGGCATCGCCGACCGACAACGCCTCGTCCACGATCAGCACATCCGGTCGCTTAGCCGTGGCCACGCTGAAGGCCAGGCGCATCTGCATGCCGCTGGAGTAGATACGCACCGGCTGATCAATATATTCACCAATATCGGCAAACGCTTCGATTTGCGGCATGAGGGCCGCAATTTCCTCAGTCCCCAAGCCCGTTAACTGCCCGGCCATAAGGACATTCTGGCGCCCGCTGAAATCCGGATGGAAGCCCATGCCAAGTTCAAGCATGGCGGCAACCCGGCCGGTTATGGTTATGCTCCCGGTGGTGGCCTGGGATGTGCCGGTAATTAGTTTGAGCAACGTACTTTTCCCCGCACCATTCATGCCGATGATGCCAACCGCTTCACCCGGAGCGACGTGAAAATTGATGTCCTGCAATACCCAGTTAACTTGGTGCCTGACTCCGGAAAATGGCAGCAACCATTCGATCAGGCGCGCCCAGCGCGTCGGGTATTGCTTGTAAGCCTTGCTTAGGTTGGCAACCCGGATCGTCCCCATCAGAGTTCGTCCACCATTTCACCGGCATGTTTGCGAAACAACTGCATTCCAAACAAACACAGCGCGACACCCATCAACGTGACCGGCGTCAACGCTTGCCACTGTGGCCATTGGCCGTTGACGAGTATGGTCTGATAGGCGGTGACAACCGAAAACATCGGGTTCCAGACAAGCAGTGAAACGACTGCTTCAGGCAGGATGCTGCTCGGATAGACAATAGGTGTTAACCAGAACCAGAATTGCAAAAATATATTGAAAAACTGCCCAATATCACGGAAAAATACATTCAGCACGCCTAAAACGATGCCTAAGCCGATGGCAAACAGGATCTGAATCAGCAGCACGGGAAAAACAGCGAGGAATACCCATCCTGGGAACATGCCGCTCACAATCAGAAAACCAGTAAATAGTGCGAAAACAATGGCAAAATTTAGCCCTGCGTTGAGAACCACAATTATCGGCAGGCAAATACGCGGAAAGCTGATTTTTTTAATCAGGTTAGCTTGTTCAATAAAGACATTCAGGCTCCTACCGGTGATTTCGGTGAAAAGTCCCCAAGTCAGGACTCCGGCACAGAGGTAAATACTGTACGCAAAAGCTGAATCGATCCCGGGCAATTTCGCACGCATGATCTGTGAAAATATCACCGTGTAAACGATTATCATCGCCAACGGATTAAGTAATGACCAGACCGCGCCAAGAATTGAGTTCCGATATCTTGATTGGAATTCGCGTTTAACGCTGCCCATGATAAAACCACGGTAGGCAAGAACACCCTTGAGCACGTTATAGAAAATCAAGGCATACCTCCGCTGTTCAGCACACGATTAAGTTGGGTGATTTTCCATGCCCGGCAACGAAAAGGACAAAGATGCACTCAACATTCAAAAGGGCGGTCAAGAGAGCGCTGCAACACTTTGGCGTGGGCACACAGTCTGCTACTCCGCAAAGTGCATCACCACTACAGGTGTATTCGGGGTATGAAGAGGAGGATTTACAAGCCATCAGGAAATTTGCCAACGCCAAGGCAGTAGTCGGCGAAAGCCATTATACAGATGGGTTCGGGGTCAAAACGCTTTTCGAATGTGTGCCCTTTGTAACGCCCCAAGCGCTGAATGTTGGACGATTGGAATTTCCTGTTCCAGATGACGGGTTCCATGCAGAGGCCGTAGAGTATGTGGCGCTTACGGATGCGCTCGATCGGTCTCTATTGGCAAGTACCTTCTGTGCCGTCGAAATTGGTGCTGGCTGGGGACCTTGGATAATCGCCGCCGGGGTAATTGCTTGCCAAAATGGCTGCAAGGATCTCAAATTAGTCGGGGTTGAGGCTTCGTCAAGCCGATTTCCGTTGATGTGCCGCCACCTTGATATGAACGGCTTGAGGCCGTTCGGTGGCTCCAATGAAGATGTGCAACATGGCAACGTCTTTACCCGACTTTTCAATGGCGCCATCTGGACGCATGACGGCGTTATCTGGTTTCCTGAATCAGAGGTATCGGACATGGGTTCAGCAGCAACCACATCGAACGAAAAAACGGACTATCGCGGCGCAAAATCTGACAATCAATCTGTTCCCTGCAGAAGACTGGACACCCTTCTGAACGACCTGGGCGTCGTTAATTTCATGCACATCGATATTCAAGGTGCGGAACTCGATTTATTGCAAGACCAAATCGAATGGGTATCTGACAATGTCCAAACCCTGATGATCGCTACGCATAGCCGCCCCATTGAAGGGAAACTGATCGAGCTGTTTTTTGATCATGGCTGGCAGCTTTACAGGGAAAAACCCTGTCGCGTTGACTGGAACAAAAATTGTTCAATTGTTGGAAAAACGATTGTAGATGGCAGCCAATATTGGCTAAACACCAAGTTTACGAAGGCCAATGGCATTGATGTAGGCTAAAAACCTACATGATTGTGATATGCGGTTCAGACTTTGTGTTGCACGGCGCAATGACTGCATAATTGCGCCATGAGTAAAGTAGCCGCTTCTCCCGCGCCAACCGAATCCACACCAACCGGGCAGCCTGCCGCACCTGCGCGGCAGGTGGTTACCGTTCATCTGCAAAAAATTCCGCTACTTGCTGGCATTGCTACAGAGACGTTGAATCAGGTGGGGACTGCCTTGCTGCTGCGCACGGTGGAACGTGGGCAGCACGTTTTGCACAAGGGCAGTGCCGGCGACCATCTGATTTTCCTGCTTTCGGGCCGACTGCAGGCGGTAGATCTGACCGAGGATGGGCGTGAGATCGGATTGTCCTTCCTCACTCCCGGCGACTATTTTGGTGAATTGGCGGTTATTGATGGCTTGCCGCGTTCGGCATCGGTGGTTGCCTGCGAGACTTCTCTGCTCGCGTTATTGCCGCGCGCACAGGCATTGGTGTTGATTTATCAGAATCCGTTGGTGGCGGAACGCCTGCTCAAACGGATGGCGACGACCATCCGTACGGCGGCCAATTACCGGACGATCCTCGGCATTCCCAATGCTTTCCAGCGGGTTTTTGCCCTGCTAAACCAGTTTGCCAAAACTGCCCCCGGCGGCCTGGTGGTCATCGAAAATATGCCGACCCAGCAGGAAATCTCGATCATGGTGAATACCAGCAGGGAGACGGTTTCGCGGGCAATCCACATCCTCATCCAGAAAGGTGTAGTGGAAAAGGACATGCGCCGCCTGATCGTTCGCCAACCGGAGACGCTGCGCAAGTCGGTTACCAACGCGGCTGGGGTAGCCGAATAATCCATTTTCTGCCGTATTTCTGCAGCAGCAGTTATTGACCTCATGTACGCGAACTGTTAGCGTGAATCCCGTTCAATTCACTGCTTACCCCCTACCCTATTTCTGGAGAACCTGAACCATGAAATTTGCGATTCGTTTGCTATTCACTGCCCTCGGCTTTATCTCTGCAGGGGCATTCGCCCAAACCGCCTGGGATATGCCGACGCCGTATCCTGCCACCAATTTCCATACCGAAAACATCATCCAGTTCGCCGCGGACATCGAGAAGGCTACCGCCGGCAAACTCAAGATCACCGTGCATGCCAACGGCTCGCTGTTCAAGGCCAACGAGATCAAGCGCGCGGTGCAGGGCGGCCAGGCGCAGATCGGCGAGATCATCCTGTCCGGCTACACCAATGAAGACCCGCTATTCGGCACCGATGGCGTGCCGTTCCTCGCCACCTCCTATGCCGAAGCGAAGAAGTTGTGGGTCGCACAAAAACCGTTCGTCGAAGCTAAACTCGCCAAGCAGGGCATCAAGCTGCTCTACTCCGTGCCGTGGCCACCGCAAGGAATATTCTCGGCCAAGCCGATCGCCAGTGCGACCGACCTGAAGGGCGTGAAATGGCGTGCCTATAACCCGCAGACCTCGCGCATCGCAGAACTGGTCGGCGCCCAGCCGGTCACCATCCAGGCCGCCGAACTATCGCAGGCGCTCGCGACCGGCGCCGTCTCCGCCTTCATGACCTCGTGCGCAACCGGCTACGACAGCAAGGTATGGGAGCAGGTCAAGTACTTCTACGATGCTCAGGCCTGGCTGCCGAAGAATGCCGTACTGGTCTCGCAGAAGGCCTTCGACGCACTTGATAAGGCCGGCCAAGAAGCCGTGCTTAAGTCCGCCGCCGCCGCCGAGGAACGCGGCTGGAAGATCAGCGAAGAGAAAACCAAGTTCTATCTGGCCGAGTTGGCAAAGAACGGCATGAAGGTCGAAGACCCTTCTGCCGCGCTCAAGGCCGATCTCAAGAAAGTGGGCGACACCATGATCGCTGAATGGGTGAAATCCGCCGGTACCGATGGTCAGGCCATCATCGACGCCTACAAGAAATAAAGTGAAGCGCGCCCTCAACGCGCTCTACGGCGCCGCCGCCTGGCTGGCGGCGCTGTTCATGATCGGCACGCTGGTAATGATCCTGTTGTCCGTCAGCGGCCGCCTGCTCGATTTTCATGTGCGCGGCACCGACGCCTACGCCGGCTACTGCATGGCGGCAGCTGCCTTTTTCGCGCTGGCACATACTTTCAAGCGCGGCGAGCATATCCGCGTCACGCTTTTCCTCGATCGTTTCGGCCCGACCACGCACCGCGTGCTGGATATCTGGTCGCATTTCGCCGGCACGCTGCTGGCCGGCCTCCTGGCCTGGTTCGCTACGCGACTGGTGTGGCAGTCCTTCCAGTTCAACGATATCTCGCAGGGCAACGATGCCACGCCGTTGTGGATTCCCCAACTCGGCATGGCGCTCGGTAGTTTCGTCTTCCTCGTTGCCGTGGCCGAGAATTTCGTCAGTGTGCTGCGCGGCCATGACCCGCGCCACCGCGCCCCGGACGCCGAGCCGGTACGGAGCGAATAAATGGCCCTCCACGCTCGCCATATTCAACAACTACATGACTCGCTGCCCCCGGGGGGGCGGATGCCTCCTTGGGACGGCCCGGCGGAGATATCATGGACGGCCTGATCACTTTCGCGCTCATCGCTTTTCTGTTCGCCCTGCTCGGCAGCGGCTTGTGGATCGGTCTTGCCTTGCTTGGCGTCGGCTGGCTGGGGATGGAACTGTTTACCGCGCGCCCGGCGGGCGACGCGATGGCGGTCACCATCTGGGGCTCGTCATCCTCATGGACGCTCACCGCGCTGCCGATGTTCCTCTGGATGGGTGAAATCCTCTTCCGTACCAAGCTCTCAGAAGATATGTTCAAGGGCCTTGCGCCGTGGCTGGAGAAACTGCCCGGACGACTGCTGCACACCAACGTGATCGGCTGCACCATCTTTGCGGCCGTTTCCGGTTCCTCCGCTGCCACCTGCGCCACCATCGGCAAGATCACTTTGCCGGAACTGAAAAAACGCGGCTACCCGGAAGCCATTACCATCGGCACGCTCGCCGGCGCCGGCACACTGGGCCTCCTGATCCCGCCTTCGATCATCATGATCGTCTATGGTGTCGCCGCCGAAGTTTCCATCGCCAAGCTGTTCATCGGTGGTGTTCTTCCCGGCATCATGCTGGCTACCCTGTTCATGGGCTGGATCGTCGTCTGGGCACTGCTGCACCCCGATGCCATCCCGCCCGCCACGGAACGCACCACCTTCGTCCAGAAGCTGGCCGCCTCGCGCAACCTGATTCCCATCGTGCTGCTGATCGGCCTGGTGCTCGGTTCGATCTATGTCGGCGTCGCTACCGCTACCGAAGCCGCCGCCTTGGGCGTGGTCGGCAGCCTGATCCTCGCTGCTTTTCAAGGTTCCCTCAACTGGAAAACCTTCCACGACAGTCTGCTTGGCGCGACGCGGCTCTACTGCATGATCGCGCTGATCCTCGCCGGCTCGGCCTTCCTCACCCTGTCAATGGGCTATCTCGGCCTGCCGCGCCATCTGGCCGAATGGATCGGCAGCCTTGGCCTCACGCCCTTCTGGCTGCTGTTCGGGCTGATGATCTTCTACATCATCCTCGGCTGCTTCCTCGATGGGATCTCCATGGTGGTGCTGACCATCGCGGTGATCCAGCCGACCATCGTGGCTGCGGGCATCGACCTGATCTGGTTCGGCATCTTCCTCGTCGTCGTCGTCGAGATGGCACAGATCACGCCACCGGTCGGCTTCAACCTGTTCGTGCTGCAGGGCATGACCGACAAGCAGATCACCTGGCTCGCCAAACAGGCGATGCCGGCCTTCTTCCTGATGGTCGCCGCCGTCGGGCTGTTGTATGCCGTGCCGGAGATCGTGACCTGGCTGCCCAGTCAAATGATTGGGTAAGGGCGGGATGAACCCGCGCCTGCTAGAACTGGGCGATAGCGCCCTCACGCTGGAATTCGGCGCGACCATCGATCCGGCGCTCAATGCGCAGGTTATGGCGGCTCGCGATGCGCTGGCTACCTTTCATCTCGAAGGTATTGGCGACATCGTGCCGACCTACCGTTCGCTCACCGTGCATTTCGATCCCCTGACCATCGAGCGGGCCACACTCGTCAAGCACATGCTGGCAGCGGCCGAAGCCGTCCCCGAAAAGTCGGCGCTGGCAGGACGGCGGGAGTTACCCGTGCGCTTTGGCGGCGCGGCCGGGCCGGACCTGGAGTCGGTCGCGGCCGCGACCGGGCGTTCCGCCGGGGAAATCATCGCAACGCTGTGTGCCCTGGAATTGCGTGTCTATATGATCGGTTTCCTCCCGGGCTTTCCCTACCTGGGCGATCTGCCCGAGTGGTTGCGCCTGCCGCGACTGGCCACGCCGCGCACGGCGGTACCCGCCGGCAGCGTCGCCATCGCCGGCCAGCA
>CAIYZZ010000064.1 GCA_903930805.1 uncultured Rhodocyclaceae bacterium
AACGCAGTGTTGCAGTAAAGAATATTCGCGGCGGTATCGGTGATCGAGATACCGATGTCGGCCTGGTCGACGGCTTGTCGATAAACCTCGAACGGGAGGTCGTCAGTCGTCTGCATGTTGGGCAGTTTGGCAACTTTCGACATTATTTTTCTCTCCGCTGGAATGAGGGTATGTCGAGCTAAAGCAATATCCAAGCCACTGGCTCAAGCGCTGGAACGGTGCATTAACGACAAATCTGAACGGATGGGTTGTCGCGTTTGCAACAAAAGTCGGTTCTGGCGAGACGGCCATATTCGAGTGCATATCCTGCACAGACAATGCGTTGCAGAGGTTTTCACATTGCTGGCACGCATTCTGCGAATTGCTCGCCATCATGAGCAAAACCTTTATTCATGGCGTGATCCTCGGTACCTTCTGTCTCGGCTTCGGGCTGGTGCTGGCGGTAACCGATCGCATGACGGTCGACGACATTGCTGCCCGCGCCCTCGAAGACAAACAGAACTCGCTGAGCCAGGTTATCCCGGACGAGATTCACGACAACAATCCTGTCACCGACACGCTGGTGATGCAGAACGCGCATGGCAAGGAAATCACCGTCTATCGCGCCCGCAAGGCCGGCAAGGTGACCGGGGTCGCCTACGAAATCTTCGGTACGGGTTACGCCGGCGAGATGAAGCTGATGATGGGCATCGACGCCGGAGGCAAACTGCTCGGCGTGCGTGCGCTCGCCCACAAGGAAACGCCGGGCCTCGGCGACAAGATCGAGGTGAAGAAGGGCGACTGGATCATGCGCTTTACCGGCCTGTCGCTCGGCGACCCGCCACCCGAACGCTGGAAGGTCAAAAAGGATGGCGGCGAATTCGACCAGTTTGCCGGTGCAACGATCACGCCGCGCGGTGTGGTTGGCGCGATTCGTGGCGGCCTCGATTATTTTGCTGCGAACAAAGACAGGCTGACGGAGGCCAACTGAAATGGCGACGAGCAACTATAAAACCATCGTCAAGGACGGCCTCTGGGACAACAACGGCGTCTTCAGCATGCTGCTGGGCATGTGCCCGGCGATGGCCATGACCACCAGTGCCACCAACGGCTTCGGCATGGGCGTGGCCACGGCGGTGGTGATGGCCGCATCGAGCCTGCTGGTCGCTGTCTTCCGCAAGTGGATCACCCAGGAAGTGCGCATTCCCGTGTTCATCCTCATCGTCGCCGCCATGGTGACGTTGGTGGATCTGGCAATGAATGCCTGGATGCACGAACTCTACAAGGTGCTCGGCCTGTTCATTCCCCTGATCGTTTCCAACTGCCTGCCGCTGGCGCGGCTCGAAGCCTTCGCCGCCAAGCAGCCGGCGCTGCCGTCCTTCCTCGATGGCCTGTTCATGGGGTTGGGCTTTACCATCGCGCTGACGGCGATTGGCGCGGTGCGCGAAATCACCGGCAACGGCACCCTGTTCGCCGACGCCTCGTTGTTGCTCGGCCCCGCCTTCAAGGCCATCGAGATGCGCATCCTGCCGGCCGACATGGGCGTACTGATGATGATCCTGCCGCCGGGCGGTTTCCTCGTCACCGGCCTGCTGGTGGTGGTCAAACGCCTGTTCGACCTGCGCGCCGGCAAGGAAATCCAGATGGGTGGAGCGCACAGTGTCGCCTGATTCGCACACCATAGAAGGCATCGCGCGCGTCGTGCGCGTTGAGGGCGACTTGGCTTGGTTCGAACCGGAGCAGACAACGAGCTGTGGCCATTGCGCATCGAGTGGCAGCTGTGTCGGTGGTGCGTCGAATGGCATCGGCAGCATCGCCAGCCGCATCGAGCTACGTCGCTTTTCCCTCGCTAACCCGGCGCACTTGCGGGTGGGCGAACGCGTGGTGGTCGGCGTCGATGACCGGGCGCTGATCAAGGGTGCGCTGACCGCCTACGCCCTGCCGCTGCTCACCGCCCTGACGGCGGGCGGCCTCGCGCAGGAAGCCGCCGGCAATGATCTCGTCACGATGGCCGCCATGGTCTCCGGACTGTTCTTCGGCCTGGTGGTGGCGCGCATTGTGGCACGCCATCTGTCAGCGCGCGGTGAGTTGGCGCCACGCTTCCTGCGTCGGGCAAGCCCCGGTGAAACTTGTAGCTAAGGACCGAGCATGAAAGACTTCGCATTGATGATGATCGGCGCGGCTTTGGTGAATAACGTCATCCTCGCCCGTTTCCTCGGCCTCTGTTCGTTCATGGGCGTCACCACGCGCATCGACACCGCCGCCGGCATGGGCCTGGCGACGACCTTTGTCATCACCGTGTCGTCGATGGCTGACTGGGCCGTCCAGCATTACCTGCTCGATGCCTACGATCTTGGCTACCTGCGCACCGTCACTTTCATCCTCGTCATTGCCAGCGCGGTGCAATTCACCGAGCTGACTATCCGCAAGGTTTCGCCCAGCCTGTTCCAGATGCTCGGCATCTATCTGCCGTTGATCACCACCAACTGTGCAGTGCTCGGCGTCGCCTTACTGTTGGTCGAAGGCCGCATGAGCTTTATCGGCTCCACGTTGTTCGCCTTTGCTTCCTCGCTTGGCTACAGCCTGGTGATGGTCATTTTCGCCGGCCTGCGCGAACGGCTGGCCCTGGCGCAAGTACCGCGCCTGTTTGCCGGCCCGCCGATCGGTTTCATCGTCGCCAGCCTGCTGGCGATGGCCTTCATGGGTTTTTCCGGCATCAGCACGGGTTAATGGAAATGGAGACAACAGCATGTTGATCGCAGTCGGCAGTCTCGCCGTGATGGGCCTGGCCCTGGGTGGTGTGCTGGGCGTGGCAGCACGTTATCTCGCCGTCGAGGAAAATCCTATCGAGGCCGAATTGCAGGCCATGCTGCCCGGCTCGCAGTGCGGCCAGTGCGGCTTCGTCGGCTGCGCGCAGGCGGCCGCCGCGTTGGCAAAGCACGAAGCGCCGGTCACCTTGTGTCCGCCGGGAGGCAAGGCGCTCGCGGAAGCTCTTGCCGCCAAGCTGGGGATCAAGGCCGATCTTTCCGGTGTCGCTGACACGGGGCCTCAGCTCGCAACGGTTGCCGAGGAAATCTGCACCGGCTGTTGCCGCTGCCTGAAGGTTTGCCCTACCGACGCGATCATCGGCGCCGCCAAGCAGATCCACAATGTCATTCGCGAAGCCTGTACCGGCTGCGGCGCCTGCGTCGAGCGCTGTCCGACCGAAGCGATGACCATGGTGCCGGTGCCCATCACGCTGCAGCACTGGGTGTGGCCGAAACCTGTCGTGGCAGTCGCCTAAGGAAAACACCATGGGATTCTTCGAACGCATCTTCAAGGAACCGCGCTGGGGCGTGCATCCCGACGACCACAAACGTCCGGCCGCCGACATGCCGCTGCGCACCTTGCCGCCGCCGGCCCGTCTCTATATGCCGCTCCACCAACACGTCGGCGGCGCGGCACGCCCTATCGTGCTGGTGGGGCAGAAAGTCCTCAAGGGCGAATTGCTCGCCGATGCGCAGGGCAATATCTCGGCGCCGATCCATGCGCCGGTATCGGGCACGATCAGCGCCATCGGCGAGGTTACCGCGCCGCATCCGTCCGGTTTGGGCTTCGCCGCCATCACCATCGACAACGATTTCGCCGATCGCTGGATAGACACCGATCCGGCCGCCGATCCCTTCGCGCTGTCACCTGAAGAAATCGCCAGGCGCACCGGCAGGGCCGGCGTGGTCGGCCTCGGCGGCGCCACCTTCCCGGCGGCCATCAAATTCGCGCTCGGCAAGCGCTTGCAGGTCGGCACCCTGATCGTCAATGGCGGTGAGTGCGAACCCTACCTCTCGTCCGACGACCGCATCATGCGCGACCACGCGGATCAGGTCGTCGACGGCGCACGCATCGTCATGCACGCCATTGGCGCGCACGAAGCGCTGGTCGGCATCGAGGACAACAAGCCCGAGGCTATCGCGGCAATGCGTAAAGCTGCCGAGGCTTTTCCCGAGGTGAAGATCCGGCCGGTGCCGGCGCGCTATCCGATGGGCTCGGACAAGCAGTTGATCCAGACCCTCACCGGCAAGGAGGTGCCGGCCGATGCCCGCGCCGCAGAAGTTGGCGTGCTGGTGCATAACGTCTCGACCTGCGCGGCCGTGCATAAGGCGATTCGTCTCGGTCAGCCGCTGGTCGAACGCATCGTCACGATCAACGGCGGTGCGGTGGCGAAACCCGGCAACATTTTTGCTCCGCTGGGTACGCTGGTCGATGAACTGCTCGCCTTCACCGGCCTCGTGGAAACGCCGTCCCGGCTGATTCTCGGTGGACCTATGATGGGCGTGCCGCTGCTCCACGGGCGCATTCCGCTCGTCAAGGGTGCGAGCGGCATATTGGCTTTTGACGCGCTGGAAGCGGCGATTCCCGAGGCCGGCCCCTGCATCCGCTGCGGTAGTTGTACCCGCGCTTGCCCGATGGGCCTGTTGCCCATCGAGATGGCCGCGCATATTCGCGCCGGTGATCTCGATGGCGCCGTTGGCTTCCACCTGAGCGACTGTATCTCCTGTGGCTGCTGCGCCTATGTCTGCCCGTCGCACATACCGCTGGTCCAGTATTTCAGCCATGCCAAGGGCGAACTGATGACCAGGGAGCGTGCCAAGTTGCGCAGCGAAGCCACACGCCGTCTGGCCGAGGCGCGCGTCGAACGTGTCGAACGCGAAACTCGCGAAAAAGCCGAAGCTGCCGCGCGCCGCAAGGCCGAGCGTGATGCCGCCAAGGCCAAGGCCGCTGTCGAGGCTGCTGCCGCAGCACAGCCAGAAGGAGAAATCGCATGAGCCTGGATTCGATCGCCACGCCGGTTTCGGCTCCGCATACGACAACATCGAACACCGTTTCGCGCGTCATGGTCACCGTAATGGCAGCGCTGGCGCCGGCCACGTTGTTCGGTTTCTGGCTCTATGGCTGGCCAGCCATCTATCTCTGGATCATCACGGTGGCAGCTGCCCTGTTCGGTGAGGCAATCTGTCTGCGCCTGATGGAACGACCGGTCAAGCCCGTCCTGCTGGATGGTTCGGCAGCATTGACCGGCTGGCTGCTGGCGCTTTCCCTGCCGCCTTGGGCGCCTTGGTGGATCGGTGTTTTGGGCGGCTTATTTGCTACGGTATTGAGCAAGCAGGTATTCGGCGGGCTTGGCCAGAATCTGTTCAACCCGGCCATGGTGGCGCGGGTTGCCCTGTTGATCTCCTTCCCGGTGCAGATGACCTCCTGGGTCGGGCCGCTGCCGCTCGATGCGGTCGCCGCGCCGGGGCCGCTCGCCGGGCTGCTGATCACCTTCAAGGGTATTCCGCCGGCGCTGGATGCGATGGCCAGCGCTTCGTTGCTCGGCTTCGCGAAGACCGAAATGTCGCGTGGCATCGATCTGCTCCAGTCACTGACGCAAGCCCCGGCGCTGAGCTGGCTGGGCAGTCGACCCGGCAGCCTGGGCGAAACCGCAGGTTGGCTCATCGCGGCCGGCGGCGTGGTCATGATGGCTATGCGCATCATTACCTGGCACATCCCAGTGGCGATGCTGCTGGGCATTGCCCTGCCGGCGGCCATCCTGCACGCTGTCGATCCGGCGCATTACATGGCGGCCACGACCCATGTTTTCTCGGGCGGCGCTCTGCTGGGTGCTTTCTTCATCGCCACCGACTATGTCACCTCACCCAATACCCCGCGCGGCCAGCTGATTTTCGGCGCCGGCTGCGGTCTGCTGACCTGGGTGATCCGCACCTGGGCCGGCTATCCGGAGGGCGTTGCTTTCGCGGTGCTGCTGATGAACGGGCTGACCCCGATCATTGACAGCTACGTCAAGCCGCGCATCTACGGCCGCGACCGCAAGGGCGCTGCCCTGGAGCCCGTCAAGTAAAGGAAGCATGACATGCAAATCGGCGTTGCCTATTCCGAACCCCTGAAACAAATCTGGCTGAACATCGAGGTTCCCGACGACGCGACCGTGGTAGCGGCCATCGAGAAATCCGGCATCCTGAAGATGTTTCCCCACATCGATATCGCCACGCAAAAAGTGGGTATCTTCGGCCGACTGGTGAAGCTTGATGCTGCCTTGCGCGCCGGCGACCGCATCGAGATTTATCGTCCCATCATCTGCGATCCGCTGACCGTGCCGCGCCGCGATAGTGCCGGCGACGACGAATAATTTCTGGTTGAAAGACCGAGATGCCGCTGCCCTGCCTACAGGACGGCACGGTGACGGTGGTGGCAAATGCGACGACGACCGAAGCGCAGGTGCGCGCGGCACTGGGTCTGGGCTAGTAAGCCAGCAGAAAAGTCGGCGCTGGCGGGACGGCAGGATTGTGCCCATAAGCGACATAACACATGCGCATACTCAATGGAGGCTTCCGGAGTGGACCGGCCCATCACCGCTGGGTTGAAAATTTATGCTGCTACGGCGAACATCGACACCCGCCACAATCCGGTTATTCAGGTAGAGCCAAGCTCAGAACAGATGTTCATGATGATTCTGTAGATATGGGAAAAACTCGCGGTCTGCTCCAAGCATGTGTTTGGCGACTAAGTCTTGGGCTAGGAACTGAAACAATTCACCGAGTGACAGTGTGCCTGCGTGGAACTGTCCAACCAGTTCTACAGCACGACTGACCAAATCCTGATGACTGGCGGCGTGCCCCTCGGCCCCGGGGAAGATTGTGTTGACTATGATCTCCTCCTCGTCTTTGAAATGCTGAACGACGTCGAGAATCAGTGCGTCGATCAATAGTCCTGTCTCATCCGCAGATCGTCCGGAGAGCATCGCCGCGAGAATGCTATTGCTCTGAGCGAATAGTGCCCGATGTTGCTCGTCAATTACATCACTGCCACACTCATACGCGGGGTGCCAGGTAAGACGGATAAAACCGGCTGAACCCTTGACTGGCTGGGTCGCCTGGACGGCAAGCTGAACCGAGTTGCGCCCAGAATTTTTGGCGACATACATTGCCTCATCCGCCCATTTGAGGATGTCGTCCTGACTGGCCTCATTACCGATAAACACAGCTACTCCAATGCTTGCCGTGCAACGATGTTCAATGCTGATGCTAGCAGTTCCCTCACGCTTAATGGACAGCGCGTAGGGCTCAGACAAAGCGCTGCGTATCTTCTTGGCAACGATTTCCGCTCTTGCTGTGGAGTCGGATTTTCCGGCACTTATATCGCAGATGAGCACGACAAACTCGTCACCACCGAATCTTGCCACGGTATCCACGTCGCGCACACAGTGTTTCAGTCGGGTAGCTGCCTCAATCAACAACAAATCGCCAACTTCATGCCCGTGGGTGTCATTCAGCGGCTTGAAATTATCCAGATCCAGGAACATGAGCGCACCGTACAAACCACTGCGCTTATTGGCGGCAATACTTTGGTTCAGGCGGTCCTTGAATAGGCGACGATTCGGCAAACTCGTTAGTGGGTCAAAGAAGGCCAATTGGTGAACTTGCTCTTCAAGATGCTTACGTTCTGTGACATCTGAAAACAATGCCACATACTGCAGCACTTGATTCCTCTCGTCGCGCACTGCACTGATGTTCAACTGCGCTGCATAGGCTTCGCCATTCTTATTTCGATTCCAGAGTTCGCCATGCCAATGTCCCTCTTCGGCCAGATGGCGCCACAGCTCTGCATAGAATGCCTGATCATGATGGCCTGACTTCAAGAGGCGCGGGTTTTGGCCAATCACCTCATCGCGGGGATACCCGGTAATGCGACTAAACGCCTCATTGACATCGACAATCTCACCCATCGCAGTTGTCAGCATGATACCTTCATAGGCGTGAGTGAACACACTTGCCGCTAGGCTGAGTTTTTCCTCAGCCAATTTGCGCGCTGTAATATTGGTGTGTACTACGACCGCGCCACCTTCATTTGAATCCAGCGGCGTAACGGCCATAGTGAACCACCGTTGCTCCGTCGGAGAATGGCAGGGATATTCAAGGGTGAAGGTCGGCAATCGTCCTTCCAATACCTCCTGAATCCCGTTCTGCGCGTCGAATGTGTCCTCCGAGCTAGCGACACTGTAGTTGCTACACACCTCAAGATAATTAGTGCCGGTAGCCGTGCGCGGTGCCGGTTTTCCAGGGTCCTTGCTATTTTTTAGCGCAAATTGCCGCCATGGATCATTGACGGCAACGATCACTCCCGATCTGTCGAGGACGGCAATTTGGCTTGACACCGAGTCGAGGATGCCCTGGGTAAATAGTTTGCCCCGGCGCTCTGCAGCTTCGGCATGTTCTTTTGTCATCATGACGAGCCCTAACGCGATCAAGATCAAGCTGATGATCGACATCATGAAGGTGACGGCTTGCATCTGGTTGGATGTGGTGATTGAGAGCGTCTCAACCGTCCCGATGGCCGTTGTAGCTGAGCGAAACGCAAATACGACTGAGGCGACAAGTGCGCCCGCCGCTAGAATAAATTGCCCGCGTCCGAACGTTTCTCTGCGCTTGCTCATCAGGACGATCAGGACAATCAAGGATTGGACAGCGAAGACAGTTCCACCAACGACAATTCTTGCCCGAATATCCGCCAACAGGAAGTAGAAGCTGACCGCTACGATGGCAACAGGGAACCACACCAACCATCTCGGGGAGCGTCGCTGTTGGAAACGATAGATACCTTCGGCAAAAAGCGCCATCATTACGGACAGTGCTACGTTGCCCAAAACTATCGAGGTGAAGTCGTTAATTTGGCCACGCAGGCTGAATAGGATGTAGGCATACCGTATGCAACGCCAAGGCCGATGCCCAGAGGAGGAGGCTGCGGTCACGGCCAAATGCAACAAAGGCGATCGCGGTCGCCAATGTGGTACTGGTGACAATGATCACCAGAAACATCGTCGGGATATGCACTTCCATAACTCGATTGTCCCAGATATTGGTTCGGTTAGTCACTATTCAGTTTAGTCTTCGCAGAAGACTAAACTGAATAACCATCCTCCGGCAGAGCCGGAGGTACTACGATTGCCGCCGTCCCGCCAGCGCCGACTTTTTGTGCCTTACAGCGTCGCCCAACTTACCTCGTAGGTGCCGCCGATGATGAGATATTCGTCCTCACCCTGCCACACGCCGGGCAGCAGTGCGCAGTGGAACAGCACCTTGGCGACAGGAATGTCGACGCACAGGATGTAGTCGCCGAATTCGCTGGCGCGTTCACGGTTGCTGCTAAACGAGGAAATGTTGTTGAGCAGCAGGATGCGTTGCCCGCCATCTCCTCCAGCGAGCACTTCATGCGCATCGACGCGATTGACGCCGCGATATAGCGTCAGGCGGGTTGCCGCAGCGCCGGCGCGCTGGAACTCATACTGGCAGTAGGCGAACACGAGGTCGAGTTGCGCTT
>CAIYZZ010000065.1 GCA_903930805.1 uncultured Rhodocyclaceae bacterium
GGTATTCAACGTTGGTCACGGTGTCAGTGCCGTCTGTGCCGGTGATGGCGCTGACGGTGAAGGTGCTACCGGTCTTCGTTATCGTGTAGTTGGATCGATTGCCACTGAAGGTGGCGATGTCGAATCCGCCGCCGCCGTCGAGGGCGTCATTTCCGGCACCACCAAAAAAGGAATCGTTGCCAGATGAGCCGGCGAGAATATTTCCCGCTGAATTCCCGGTAAGACTTACTCCAGTTGTCGTGCCATACGACTTAAGGTTTTCAATATTCGAGTAACTACTAATTGAGTAGCTGAAGTCCACGTAGACCGTATCGATCCCTTCCCCGACATACTCAATGGCACTGTCAAGAGATGAATTAAAGAAATATATATCGTTCCCGGAACCACCATAGAAAACGTCATTGCCACTTCTTTGATCTGCGTCCCAATCAAATGTGTCATTCCCTGCACCACCGCGTAGCGTGTCGTTGCCTGCGCCACCATCGAGGCTATTATTACTATCGTTGCCTATGAGTGTGTCGTTGCCAGTGCCGCCGATCGCGTTTTCAATGATGCAACCGTACGCTATACCAAGATTGTTAGTCCCGTCGTAGGTCGGTGTCGTACCGCCCGTATTGCTGGGCGGGGGGTATTTCAAGCTCGAGTAGTTTCCCGGCGTGAGATCGATCACACACGGTAAAGTAAAGTTGCTGGCGGATATGGTGTCTGTTCCACCGGCATCCCAAAGTGTCTTGAAAAAAGGGCGCGTGTTGTCAAAGGTGTAGGTGTCGTTGCCGGTGTGATAACTGGTGTTGGCACCGTAGAGATACTGAATAGCTGCGATGTCAAGCACCATCGGCGTTTCAGGCGTAATGCGATATGTAATCCAGTCATACACGCCATTGACATATCCTGCGGATGGATAAATGTCGTTGGGTGCATCAGTGTAGGACATAACAGTGTGCAACGCGTTATCCAGCGAAGATGGAAGAACTGGGGTATCTTCAAACGGATGCTTAAAACCTAATGCATGTCCAATTTCATGGATCAGCGACTCAAAATTGTAGGAACCCACCGACCAATCTGGATCAGAGGTCGCTCCACCAGAAAACGTACTTATCCAAACATCCCCTCCCATCGGCCAATAAGAATCCGGGAGATAAGCCCATCCCCACGCCTGACCACCAGTGGGGGTGGCAGATGTCCAAGCAAAGCGGATATCACCGACATTGGAAGCGGTGTCGGCCACTTCTTGGAAGTTGATATTGGCAACATTAGCCCAGGTTTGCAAAGCCGCCCGTGCCGCCGTCTGCTGAGTTGTGTTAAGCGTGTAGTGATAAGTAGCTGTATTCTCGTTAAGCGATGAGTAACTGCCCCCGTTGTGTCCTGAAAAAGTAGCGCCGCCTGATACCCAAGGAAAACTGTAGGTCAGAGTGACCCCGGTTCCGGTTCCGCCACCCCATTTATCGCCGCCAAGAAGCGCATTAATGCTCAGCGAGGTGGTCAGGGGGACGCTGCTGGTGCTGCTGGACGAAGTCGGTGATGGCATAGTTCCTCACACAATTGATGTGCTTTACGGCATAAAGATACATTTGGATTGACAATCGGGGACACGATTTGGCCGTCCCGCCAGCGCCGACTTTTATTCGAGCCTGACTGTTTTATTCAGGGCGCGCAGGGCTTCGAGGAGCAGGGCGGTCTTTTCGGAAATACCGGTCAAAGACTGGGCTTTGGCGAGCAAATCATCATCGAGGGCGAGCGTGGTTCGCATGGCGTTCTCCTTTTTAGGCACGCACCAACAATAGCATCAACTGATGATGTATTTTATGCTTACCAGCCGGCCTATTGCCGTACCCCATGCAGGGCATTCCATCCCGCCAGCGCCGACTTTTTTAGATTCTCAGCAGAAAAACGCCCGCAGCGATGCTGCCGGCAATGGCCGCCACATAGAAGACGGTTGCGATCAGCGTGTCGCTGCGCAGGCCGAAATCGAAACAGGTGCAGCGCAGGCGGTGGGCTGAACTCCACAGCGACAGGGCGACGATGCCAAAGACTGCCAGCTTGGCGATCATGCAGTCGGCCAGCAGGCCATGCAAAGTTGCATAGCTCAGACCGGGCGGAACTTTCCCCAGTGCCACCAACAGGGTGAGCAGGGCGATGACGGGAATGAAGAAGGCGATGACGGTGCCGCCGGCAGCAAACGGAAACCAGACGACGGGCTTGTTGGATTTGGCCATGATCAGAACGCTCCCGCAAGAACGATGATGACAACGGACAGCACTGCCCAGGCGACATAGTGCGCACCGGAAATCCAGCTGCCGGGCAGGAAGTTCTCGCCGATCTGGATGGGCATAGCAACCTGTGTGGCGTTGAACCAGGTGCTGGCGTGATACAGCGCGGCGATGAATGCCAGCACCTGGAAGGCGATCGACCAGGGGCTTTGCAAGACCTGTAGGAAGCCTTCATAACTGGCTTGGCCGGCGGACAGGTGATACAGGCCGATGACGAGCAGTGCGCAGTAGGCACCGATGAAGATGCTGGTGATCTCACGCGACATGTAGCGCAGGTAGCGTGGATGACTGAAGTACCAGGAAGTTGGCGAAACTTCGCGAACCAGTGGATTGCGGCTCATTTCTTTCCTCCGGGCAAGAGGTTTTCCTTGATCCAGTCGATCGAACTGGCGATCTTGACCTGCTGCAAGGCGCTGGCTGGATCGACGTGGGCCGGGCAGACTTCAGAGCAGGCGCCGACGAAAGTGCATTCCCAGACGCCTTCGTGGGTGGCGATGACTTCCTGACGCTCGTCGCGTCCTTGATCGCGCGAATCCTGGTTGTAGCGGTGCGCCAGCGCGATGGCCGCCGGGCCGATAAATTGCCTGCTCAGCCCATACTCGGGGCATGCGGCGTAGCACAGCGTGCAGTTGATGCACATTGCGTACTGGCGATAGCGCATCAATTCTTTTGGCGTCTGCTTGTATTCACCCGCGCTGATGGGTTGCTTGTCTTTGCGGATGATGTAGGGCTTGACGCGCTGGAGCTTCTCCATGAAATCGTCGGGAGAGCTCACCAGATCGCGCTCGACTGGAAAATGCGCCAGCGGATCGACGCGGATCACGGCGTCATAATCGCGCAGGAAGGTATGGCAGGCCAGCTTGGGTTCGCCGTTGATCATCATGCCGCAGCTGCCGCAAACAGCCATGTGGCAGGACCAGCGGTAGTTGAGTGTCGGATCGAGGGTTTCCTTGACTTTGTTGAGGGCATCGAGCACTACCCCCTCTTCCGGGCAGCTTACCTCGTAGCGCTGGTAGTGCCCTGCGGTGTCGGTGTCCGGGTTGTAGCGAAAAACTTCGAGTTGGACGACGCGCTCCTTCATTTGTGATCTCCCGAATAATCGCGCAC
>CAIYZZ010000066.1 GCA_903930805.1 uncultured Rhodocyclaceae bacterium
CATGGTCAGCGGCAACAGCACCGGATGATTGGCGGCCAGCCGGTTGCCGATGAGCGCAATCGCCAGCGTCTGCGCCGCGACCGTCGCCATCTCGAGCTCAGTGAAGCGACCCGCCTCGAACTCGAGCGCAGACGGCAAGCCGAGCAGGCCGCGCAGGTTGCCGTTACCGAACAGAAAGGTTTCGGGATTGAGCTGGGTGAGCAGCCAGAGTGCCACCAGCAAGAGGCCACGATCACCCGTCAGACCGGCGAGGAAACGCCGTTCGCGCCAGGCGTGCAAACGACCGCCGTCAAGTAAAGTACGACCCCAGCGCAGACCGGCCGCCGCACCGATCAATGCACCCAGGGTATTGCAGGCGAGGTCGAGATTCGAGGGCACGCGGCTGGGCAGAAAGTTCTGCACCGCTTCGACCCCGAAGGAGAACAGGCCGCCCGCCAGCGCGGCGAGCGCAAAGGCGACAAGTGAGGGCAAGCGCACCGACAATACCGTCGCCCACAATAATCCCAGCGGCAGATAGGCGAGGACATTGATGACAAGATCGAACCCGGTGATATAGCGCGGCCAGCCAGAAGCCAGAAAATCCAGCGGTGAAATACCGGAGTCGCGCCAGCCACTGAATGGATACAGGCTGCCGTACAGCGCCAGCAGCGAATACGCGCCGGCGAGATAGAGCGGTAGCTTGGATACTACGCGTGTCGTCACGCGGTCGCAGATTTCAGGCGTGATGCGGTGTGGCCAGCCGTGCGCGCAAACGCAGCAGCACTTCGCGCGGGGACAGGCGCGCTGGATCGAAGCGTGGCAAATCGATGCCATCGAGCGTATTTTTGACCAGCAGACCGAGGTCGGTGTCGCCCTCCATCAGCAGGCGGCGGTCGAAGAACAGCGTGTCGGGGTCTTCCTCACGCATCAGCAGGGCGAAGAAATCGCGCGCGCGCGCCGAGATGGTGAGGTCCGGCTTGCTGGCATCGAATAGTGGGCGGAAGCCGCGCGTGCCGTAACCAAAGCGCAGCGTCATGCCAGCATCCAGAACGCGGATGGTGAAGCGTTTGCCGATGAGCATTTCAAGCGGCGCGCGCGGAATCAGGCGGTCGAGCGCCAGGTTGAGGCCGGTGACCAAAGCGAGCGTCGGCGGCAATTGCGGCAGCTTGCCGCCGAGAAGGGCCAGCGGCGCAGGTAACGTGAAATCCGGCAGTTTGAAGTTTGTCATCGCGTTTATTGTGTCACCCATTCGAGTCCAGGTTTTTCATACCAGAAGCCGTTACAGTAATCCCCAGCCGGCATTGTGGCCGACTGGTTGTCGAGCAGGCCGCGATAGGCGGCGATCAGCGCCGGCATGGCGTCGGATTGCGGTGAAATACGCAGCAGATTGACCCCGGACGCGGCAAGCGCGGGCAGCTCGCGTTCGAGATGATAAACCTTGGCCGACTGCGTCTGGATACCATTCAAGGTAAGGAAGGCTTCGCCCTCGCGGGTTTTCAAGGTCAAACCATCAGGAAACTCGATACAGCGGAATTCACACGTATCTTTTTGCAGGTGATAGCGTCGCGCGGTAAAGCAGCGTGCCGAATAGGCAAGCGGCAGGCGACCGTGGGCAAAGATTTCTGTTTCAATGCCCGCAGGTATTTCCCTCTGCAAACCGGCAAGCGCCACGCGACCGATTTCCGGTGGCATCACCCAGCGCGTCGCGCCGCAATCAGCGAGCAGCTTGAGCGTGTGGCCATTAAAGATGTTAAGCGTCGGCCCGGCGACGAAGGGCTGGCCACGTTCGGCAAGCTGCCGCACCGCACCCATCTCATTGGCTTCGACCGTCAGGCGCTTGTCGTCACGCGCGGCATCCATCATGCGGCGCACCGCTTTCAGATCAGATTCGGATTCAATCAGGGGCAGGGTGGAAAATGCGACTGACTTGCCGGCATCGGCCAGCACGGTCGCCACCTCGAGCCAGTCATCGAGACGCATCTCATGGCGACGCGAGCAGACCGCCTCGCCCAGATAAATTGCGTCAACCGGCTGTTCCGCCATCTCGGCATAGAAATCCATGGTCTGCTGCCGCGACCAGTAATAGAGCAAGGGACCAAGGGATAATTTCATTTCCAGGGGCGGTTGTACGCGCCGAGCGTGGCCGATTGGCCTTCTGACACCTTATTGAGCTCGGCCATCCAGGCCGGCTTGGGCACGAAATGCGCGGGGTCGCGGCGGCAGGTGTCGATGGCCTCACGCCATACCTTGGTGACCTGGCTGACGTAAGCGGGACTGCGCTGGCGACCTTCGATCTTGATGGCGGTGACGCCGATCCTCATCAACTCGGGCAGCAGTTCCAGCGTATTCAGGCTGGCCGGTTCCTCGATGGCGTAGTAGGTTTCGTCATCGACTTCGAAGCGGCCTTTGCACAGCGTCGGGTAACCGGCGCGCTCATCTTTGCCAAATCGGTCGATGAGGATGCCATTCAGGCGCGTCTCCATGCCGGCGGGCGTTTCTTCGTAACGCACCGCCTTGCCCGGCGAACAGGCACCCTGGCAGTTCGGCGAAGTGCCGGTGGCATAGGCCGACAGTGCGCAACGCCCTTCGACCATCACGCACAAACCACCAAAACCGAACACCTCGATTTCGACCGGTGTGTTCTTCACCACCTGCTCGACCTGAGCCATCGACAGTACGCGCGGCAGCACGGCACGCTGGATGTTAAAACGCTCGCGATAAAAATTGATCGCTTCGTAGTTGGTGGCCGAACCTTGCACCGAGAGATGCAGGCGCAGCTGTGGATGGGTGCGATGGGCATACTCCATCAAACCCGGGTCGGCGAGGATCACGGCATCGACGCCGAAGGCAGCGGCCTTGTCCACGGCGGCGGTCCAGCGTGGCCAGTTGTCGTTTTGCGGGAAGGTGTTCAGCGCCACCAGTACCTTAACGCTGCGCTGGTGCGCGTAGGCAATGCCCTGCTTGAGGCTGGCATCGTCGAAATTCAGCCCGGTGAAGTTGCGCGCATTAGTCTCGTCGCGGAAACCGGTATAGACGCAATCAGCGCCATGATCGACGGCAGTTTTCAGCGCCGGCAGAGCACCGGCGGGGCAGACGAGTTCAAAGGTGGTAGTCATCGGTGTGGGTGGAGAAACTCAACTGCTGACTATAAGTGCGCGCAAGGCAGGGTGGTTTGACATGGATCAACGTCACCAAAAAGTCGGCGCTGGCGAAACGGCACAGACGTCACGTGGCCGCGACCCTTACCCGATTGCGTCCCGCATTTTTAGCCTGATACAGCGCGGCGTCGGCACGATCGACCGCCTGGCCGGAGGATTCGACGCTGTCATACAGGCTGACCCCGATGCTGACAGTGACAGGAACAGGCTGACCACTTAGCGTGATGGAATTGACTTCAATCTTTTGCCGCAGGCTTTCGGCAATCCGTTGCGCTTCGGCCAGATCGCAACCCTTCAACACCAGCAGGAATTCTTCACCGCCCCAACGCACGGCCAGATCTGATGCGCGCAGCCCGTTCTGCAAAACCTGCGCCACCTTCTCGAGCACGGTGTCGCCGGCGAGATGCCCGTGCTTGTCGTTGATTTCCTTGAAGTGGTCGATATCAACCAGCAGCATGGCGATCGGTTGTGGTGCGCGCCGGTATTCAGCCAGCAGTTTGTCGATGAGAATGGTAAAGGCGTGGCGGTTGAGCAGGCCGGTGAGCTTGTCGGTCGAGGCCATTTCTTCGAGGCGCCACTGGTAGCGGCTAAAGGCGAGATGAATGAGGAAGACGACGAGCAGGGTAACCGCGAAGCTGATGGCCAGGTTGATGTAGAGCGTCCGGTGGATGCCGGCGAGCGCCATCGACTCGTTCTGCTCGACGAAGAGAAACCATTTGAGCTCGGGCAGGTAATTGACGTGGAGGATGTGGTTGTCGCCACCGGCCTCATACTGGTAGGAGCCACGTTTCTCCTGCAGGATGCGGTCGATCAGGGGGCCGAGCCCGGGCGCATTGCGCAGGTCGGCCGGTCGGCCGGTGTGGTTGCCAAAGACGACGACACGACCCTGCGGGTCGACGAAATAGATGGTGCGCTGAAAACGTTGTTGATAATCGGTAATCAGACTGCGCACGGCATCCACCGTCAGGCCGATGCCGGTGGCACCGATGTAATTGCCGGAAAAGTCGAAGACGCGATAATTGATGAAGATGGTGAGTTCGTCGGCATTGGCAAGATCGGGATCGACGTTGATCTCGTAGTCAGGCTTCATGTCGCGCACGCGGTAATACCAGCCATCACGCGGCTCGGCTTGCGATACCCGTTTGAGGACGCCCGCGCCAGTGTAGTAAATGGCGCTCTTGTCGGAGACGAAAAAACTGCTGAAGGCACCGTAGCGTTCTTTCATTTCGCGCAGATAACGCGCCATCTCGGGGACATTGCGCTCGCCCTTGAGCACCCAGTCGCGCAAGAACGTGTCGTTGGCCATGGTGGACGAAATCAACACCGGCCGCACCAGATCTTTCTGGATTTCGGAGTAGATGTTGCTGGACGTCAGCGGCAGATCCTGGCCAATGATGGCAGCGCGGATGGCCTGCTTGGAAACCTGAAAGCCAATCAGCGAGGTCGCCAGGAATCCGCTCGTGAGGAGAGCCCACAAGATCAGGAGCAGGCGACGACGGTCAAAGATTTGTGGGCGGTGCATGGCAGCCTGGTTCTAAGCGCCGATCAGACAACGCGCCGGTGATAAATACCGGCGGGGCGTTGTCAGGCGCTTACTTCTTTACTTCTTGAGTTCGGCGCGGTTCTTGGCGACCAGGCCTTCGACAACTTGCAGCATGTCGTTGAAAGAACCAATACCGGGTGCAGGCATGTATTTGCCGCCGACGATCACCACCGGCACGCCACCGAAGCCATATTCCTGAGTCATCTCGGCAGCACGCTTGACCTTGCCCTCCACCGAAAACGACTTGTACATGTCGGCGAATTTCTGGCGGTCGACACCCTGTTTAGCCATCCAGTCGAACAGGGTCTTTTCGTCATTCAGGTTGATTTTTTCCTTGAGCATGGCGTTGAACACCGTGGCGTTCAGTTTCTCAAGCAGACCCATGGCTTCGAGGCTGTAGTAGATGCGCGCACCTGGTGCCCATTCCGCACGAAAGATCGCCGGCACTTTTCTGAAACTGACATCGGCGGGCAGTTTCTTAACCCATGACTGAAGCAGCGGCTCGAAATCGCCGCAATGTGGGCAGCCATACCAGAAGAACTCGATCACCTCGACCTTGCCGTTTGCTTCAGTTGGCTGCGGCATTTGCAGGCGGGTAAATTGTTTGCCTTCGACCGGTTGGGCGGCCAGCAGAGGCTGGGCGGCCAATAATCCGAGAGTCAAGCCTGCCAGCAGAGTTTGCAACATTTTCATGGGAAATCCTTTCTCTATTCTTTGATCCGGACCACCGCGGCCTGGATACCGTTCTGAGACAACTGACCACGCACCCGGTTCATTTCTTCCGTCGTGGCAAAGGGACCGACACGCACGCGGTGCATCACACCCTTGTCCGGCACATCGACGGCAAGAATACCCGCTTCGAAGCCCAACATCGCCAGGCGCGCCTTGAGATTTTCGGCATCGGCGACTTTCTGGAAAGCTCCAGCCTGCAGGAAAAGCTGGCCGGCGGCCGGTACAGCCGCTACGGGCACTAAGGGAACTTTGGCAACAGGCGCTGTGGCAGCTGCGGGATCCTTACCCGCCGGCTGGGGCGATGCGCCCTTCTTGCCTTCGAGAATGTCGTAAAACTCGAACTTGCGCTCAGCGGGCTTATCGACCGGCTTGTCGCCCGGTTTGCCCGGCAGCGCCACGGGTACCTTCTCGCCTGCACCGTTTTCTTTCGGCTCCGACTTCATGCCCTTATCCACGAAGGGGAGAGGCATCTTGTTGAGATACCAGACGACACCGAAGGAGATCAGCACACCGACGACCAGGCCGAAGGCCAGCCCGAGCAGGGTACCGCCGTGCTGCTTACGCCGATTTTTTGGCAGTTTGTTCATTACATTGAGTCGGGGGCGGAAACCCCCAGCAAACGCAGACCATTGCGAATCACCTGGCGTACGGCAACGGCGAGGGCCAGGCGCGCCAGCTTCTGCGTCTCATCCTCCACCAACAGACGCTCGGCGTTGTACCAGGCATGGAATTCCGCCGCCAGTTCGCGCAGCCAGAAAGCCACGCTGTGAGGCGCATGATCGCGCGCGGCTGTCTCGATCATCTCGGGGAAAGCGGCCAGCTTGGCGGCCAGCGCCAGTTCGCGTTCGCTGCCCAGCACGGCAAGATCAGCGGCGGCCAGAGCACGCTCATCGCCACCCCATTGCGCCATCACCGAGCAAACACGGGCATGGGCATATTGAACGTAATAGACTGGATTTTCATCCGACTGCGCCAACGCCA